>JAVVFR010000329.1:0-2587 GCA_032250595.1 Bacteroidales bacterium
ATGGATGGGTTGACCGTTATCTCTTTCCACAATACGTATCAGTTGGACAGAGCAGGGGAAATTGGAGCTCTATGGTCAATGAACGGCTCGCTATGAGTTATCCTGTATACGTAGAAGCTGTAAACAATTACGCATCACGACAAATCACTATTGACCTTACTGCAAAATTCTATGCTAGCCTCTCCGGAGATTATAGAGTGAATGCTTATATTATTGAAGACAGTGTATCGGGAACCGGAACCGGATACGACCAATCAAATTATTACAATTCAACAGCGGGGCATCCAATGTATGGTTTAGGAAATCCGATTATCGGATACCAACATCGTCACGTGTTAAGAGCTATGCTTGGCGGACCTTGGGGTTCAACAGGTGTTATCCCTGCGACGATCAATAAAAATGATGAATTTACTCATTCATATAGCTATATCGTGCCCAACGATATCAACCCAAACAGATTGTCAATTGTTGTACTTGTGCAACATTATGATGATGCTGATATCAATAACCGCGAAATATTAAATGCTGAAGAATACCATTTGGGATATATTGATATTGTTGACAATATTAAAAACAACGGAGCGTTACTTGCTGTATATCCTAATCCGGCAAATGATCTCATCAATGTGGAGTACTTGTTAATTGAAACATCAGATGTAAGCTTTTCCTTATTCGACATGTTGGGTAATACCATAAAGTTTGAAAACGCCGGATCAATGCCGGCAGGTGAGTTTAATCATTCAATTTCACTTTCTGATGTAGCAAAAGGTGTTTATGTGCTGAAAGTAAATATTGGAAATAATATCTTAACTAAAAAAGTTCAAGTTAAATAATAGTCTTTAATCTCAAAAAAGCTGCATTTGTAAATGCAGCTTTTTTTTTCAACATCTTTCTTGTCCTAATTGAATAAGCTGCCTTTTTATAGGAAAAAAATTAATTTTGCCAAATAGAAAAGCCTAAGAAATGAATCAGAATATTACTGAAATTTATATACCTCCTGTTTTAAAGACTAATTTTTGTTTGATTTTTCTTATCCCGCTCCTGCTCTTCATATCATTATCAACAACTACTGTGTCTGCTCAGGAAAAGCCGACCATCAATTTCAACGCAATATGTAAAGAGGCCTATCAACTGGTTTTAAGTTTGCAATTTGAAAAAGGCCAACAGCTGATCCATCAGGAACAGGCAAAACAACCCAACAATATAGTACCTGATTACATTGAATTATATGTATACTGCTTAAAAGCTTATCTTGATGAAACAAGAAAATCGTATGATGCTTATTATAAACAAAAGAGAGAGGTAGAATCAAAATTAAAAAATGTAGCAGGAGGTAATGCTTATCAAGATTTCTTCAAAGGAGATATTGCCATGCAGTCGGCTTTTATTAAACTCAAGCATAAGCAATTTGCCTCTGCAGCCATTGATCTCAACAGAGCCTATACACTAATTTCTTCTAATGAAAAGAGATATCCGGATTTCATCCTCAACAAACGGAACCTTAGCCTTCTACATGCAATAATAGGCACGATACCAAATGATTATAAATGGCTTCTGAAATTCGCTTCATTTTCAGGCACTGTTTTGGAAGCGAAATTAGAAAGCACCCTCTTTCTGTTGAAAACCATTGAAGACAATACATGGCAACACTACAGAAGTGATGCATTGATTATTTACTCTTTTCTCGATATTAACTTTTCTATTGATGATAATACGTTCCAACAGTTATCAACCTACTATTCCTATAGCGTATTTAAACAGTTGTATCAAAAAAATCCGCTTGTGTTAAACACCAGAATCATGCTTGCTTTTGCAAGGAAAGAGAATGACATAGCTATATCACTGTTAAACACCTACCGTTTTGATGCAGGATATTACCAATGGCACTATCTTGATTATCTTTTAGGCAAAGCCAAAATCCAGCGAAATGACCATGATGCAAATTTACCCTTAATACGATTTCTAACCAATTTTAAAGGCAGGAGCAATAGAAAGGCTGCTTATCAAAAACTTGCCTGGCATTTTCTGATCAACAACCGGTCAGACCTCTATACCTATTATCTCCAAAAGATACCCAATACCGGTGATCTGTTGATGGACCACGACCGTCTGGCTCAGAAAGAGGCAGAATCGGATGAGGTTCCCAACATATTTCTCCTGCAAGCACGATTGTTGAGTGATGGCGGATATTATTCCAAAGCGTTGGCTTCATTGGACAGAGGAGTACAAAATGCTGCATGGCGTAACAGCCGGGAATCGCTCGAATATCAGTACCGTTATGCCCGGATATTACACGATAAAAAAGAGATTGATGCCGCTATTGTCAGCTATAAGAAGGTAATAAAAGAGGGTGAAAAATTCCCTTATTACTTTGCTGCTAACTCCTCTCTGCAGCTGGGTCAGATTTATGAATCTAAAGGAGATAACGCAACAGCACGACACTATTATCAACAGTGTTTAAACATGGATTTTTCTGAATATCGAAACAGCATCACACAGAAAGCAAAAGCAGGATTGGGACGCACAAAATAAAAAAGCCGGAATTTTCATCCCGGCCTAAAGCTATGTGTAAAAACGCTATTAAAAC
>JAVVFR010000330.1:0-2586 GCA_032250595.1 Bacteroidales bacterium
ATTCCAATTGTATGAAACAAGAGTCGGACTTTGCTCATATCTTTGATTACTACTCCTATAAACAAAAGAAAGATGAGGACCTGGACTATGAGTCAGATGAGATTTATGCTACCTACTACGCCAAAACCGGAGATTTTATTGAGGTGTTTTATGAAAAACTTCATGATTATCAAGGATATATTAATATTGACTCCTTAAAGGCTGATATTAAACAATTCATTGAGAAAGAGAGTTTTGTTATTGAGCATAACACTTTCCTCGATCACGACTCAATACTCATATTCTCCTATGACCTGACCGATACCAACTCTTCAAGGAAAATCTGGCTGAAATGCTATTATAAAAACGGCATCCAATATATGCTGCGTACCTTACTGAACAAACATGAGATACCCTCTCCCTTTGTTACTCATTTTTATAATAGTTTTACGCCAATAACCCATAATAAAACAGGACGCGATATCTTCGAAGATAAAGGCCTCTATTTCCTGAATAACCTTGCTTCTGAAGATTCTCTTTTACGTAAACAAGCAAGAAACTCCTTAACACATATCACTTTTAATGACAATCATGTTGAACCTTTAATCAACTTTATTGACCATCCAAAAAGATACTATCCAGACTTAGATCTTAGAACGACCATTATCCATCAACTCGGAAAATTAAAAAACGCTGACATTTTACCATTCCTGGCAAAAAAATATGCCGACTACCAAGATACCATGACGCTTCAATTAGCTATTCTGTCTGCCATCAGTACGCAAAAAACATCCGATGCATATAAAAAGCTTATTGAATTAATGCAATACGACCTTCCACTCTCTGATGCAACTCATCGGATTAACACTATCTTTCTTCCGGTTACCGATACCCTTGAGCTGGGAAAACAACTCTTTCCTGAACTGTTTGAATTTACCAGATATCCGGAGTATAAAAATCCAATCTATAAGCTATTGTCTCTTTTAGCAGATAGTAATATTATCGATATTCGTAACTTCCCGGAAGAGATCATTTTAATTAAACGCAATATCGCAGAAGAATTTAAACGTGAAAATGATGCTGCAAGTGAAGAGGCCTGGGAATATGGGTTCGAAGAAGTTGAAGAGGTGGTTGTTGAGGAGGTATCCCCTGCCTGGTCATCAAATATCTCTGATGAGCTGTTATCTTCTGAATACAACATATTACGAGACCTCACTACTTTACAACCTAACTACACCAATGATAAGGAGATACAGAGCCTGTTTGATAAAACACTGGCATCGAAAAACATTTTCTTGAAGACCAAAACAGTGCTTTTTATGATACGAAAAAATATTGTTGTACACGATAGTGCCATACAAGGTCTATGTAAAGACCCGGGTACACGTGCCATGTTTTATAACGGATTACAAAAAATAAAAAGGATAGAATTGTTTGATTCGTCATTTATGAACCAAAAAGATATTGTATACAGTATGCTGTTTGGTGATCATTATAGTAATGAGACCGATTCAGTAGTTTTTCTTGAAAAAAGAGTACTGCAGAATAAATTTTCGCCCGGTTGGATCTATTTCTTCAAAACAAAAGAGGAATATGACGAAAACTGGCAGCTGGCTTATTGGGGTGTGCAGCCTGAAGACAGTACTGAAATAAAAACAAAACATCTGTTTTCTGATACGCATGCAGAAACAATTTATGAAGACGACGATATCGAATCACTAATTGATGATGTAATGAAACAATTCAGGGTTTATGGCAGGAAACGGTTATGGGATAACCGTTATAACTATTCCTACTATTTTTAACAGCAACCTGTCTAAAGCATAATATCTTCATATGTGTATATGTATCAATCAATTTTATTACTTGGCAATATCGAAGAGAATTACAATAATAAAGAATCAATACGTTAATTATTATATTCAAATTAATTATAAATACTAAAAAAGTTTATGAAAAGCACAAAGCAAATTTTATTCAGCACGATTTCAATAATCATAATGATGCTGATTTTTTCAGTCTCTTTATTTGCGCAAAACACAAACGACACAACAGCTACAAATGATACCACCACATACAAAGGCAAGCAGAAAAAATACCAGGCGCTCCTATGGGAAATAACCGGAAACGGATTGTCAAAACCATCCTATTTATACGGCTCTATGCATGTAAGCAAAAAAGTTGCTTTTCATCTTGGTGACACTTTTTTTATGGCACTACGCAATGTTGATGTTGTTGCACTGGAGTCCAATCCCGGCGAATGGATGGAAAAATATTCCACTTCAGAGTATTACCAGAAGGATCTAAAAACCTATAATAAATATGCTTCATCTTACTCATACCGGTCGTTTTATCAAACCGCATTTCAGATTGACTTACCGGAGAAAGATGACTTTTCCTATCTGTTAGGAAGAAGTTATGATGTTATGAATAGCATGCTGTATAGAAAATATGATTACAGTGCTGATTTTGAAGAGACCACATATCTTGATCTGTTTATTTATCAGGCAGGAAAGAAACTGGGAAAACAGGTAGTGAGCCTTGAGGATTTTGAAGAAGCCAGGAAGCTTGTTGACAAAGCGTCGAAAAGGCCAAAAAAGAAAGAGA
>JAVVFR010000007.1:0-15132 GCA_032250595.1 Bacteroidales bacterium
GATAACTTTTGGAAATGGTAATCCCTTAGCATATTCAGCGGTACGCACCAGTTGACAAAAAACAATACCCGGCGATAAAGCAGTTATCTGATCCCTCATCTCTCTTGCTATGGAATTAAAATAAAAATACCCAATCTGCAAAGGCAACCTACGAAAGAAAGCTCTAACAGCACCAAAGATCATCCGCATACGGTGTATCCTATAAACAATGATGTTTTTGCAATAAGGCTGTAAAGCTTTCACCATAGCGTCATCCAAATCGGCATTACTCAAAGAAAAGAGATAAATATCATGAAACCGGCTAAGATAACGTATAAAATTAAACGCCCTGAGCTTATCTCCTTTTTCTAAAGGCCATGGATACCTGCTTACTATGAATGCTATTCTCAAACCTGAATTGTTAGAAGCCAAAATTAAGAATAATGCATAAAACACCAACACAATATTTTTAAATTAGCATGATTAAGATGGTTGCGGGGTATTACTATAGAAGAAACCCCTCCATGAAGGCTTCCAATTTCTTTGACACCCGTATTAAATCATATTTCCCGGTGATCGTTTGCCGGGCATGCTGTCCTATGGTAGTTATCAATACCGGATTATTACAAACCAGGATAATTTTTTCAACAAATTGCCCGGCTGTTTCTGCAATCATAATATCTTTACCGTCTTCATAATCAATACCTTCAGCTCCTGTAGCAGTGGTAATAACGAGTTTTCCATACGACATTGCCTCAAGGATTTTGATACGGATACCACTACCACTAAAAATTGGCGCCAGCAATACGTGTTTGTCTGATAGATAATCTTCAACACTTTTTATATCTCTCTCCACTTTAACTGAATTATTGGAGAATGCAACAATATCTTCCGGCATACTTCGTCCGGCAATAGAGATCACTGCGCTCGGTATTCTTTTCACTACGTCGGGCCATACTTTTTTCAGCAACCAATTTACAGCTTCAAGGTTGGGCAACCAATTCATTGACCCCAAATGATAAAAAAGAGGCACTGATTTAACGGGAGGTGCAGCATGACCAGTAACTGCATGATCAATAGCATAAGGAATAGCTATAACATCAGTGCCGGATTTAAGTGTGTCAAAAAAAATCTTATCAACAGAAGAAATAGCTATTACACCATCAATACTGTCAATTATCTTTATCTCATAACGTTTCAGTTTTTTTGTCAGATAACGCAGATAATAACGCTTTACCGGATTTTTCTCATTGTGCGTTAACCGTTCCCATATACGGAATTCAATATTATGTGCACGCAGAAACAACGGCCCTGCATGATAATCTCTTATAATATTTACATAGGGTGTAACATAGAGTGACTCAAGGAGCACAACATCATATTTTGCCGATTGAAGTGTCTCTGAGAGTTTTTTTTCATACGCTTTGTTTACAAAACGTGCGACATGATAAGAAACCGGAGAAAAAAGATTAAGAAAAGCAGGAAAAATTCTGACACGGTTATCAACAAAAACGGCATTATAGTTTACTTTTTTCTTATAAGCTTCCGGAATCGTATCAAGAGGGACATTGTATTTTGGAGTATTCATACAGAGCACTTCCACAGTATGTCCCAAACGCATCAACCCATCGGCAATGGCATTCATCGCCATAGGACCACCTTCATGCGGAGGATAGGGTGATTTATGGGCTAACTGTAATATCCTCATCTTAGTCTATCTTTGATGTCCTGCTCACCAGCCGTGAGAAGAATTTTTTATACAATTCAATATCCAACAACACCGAATCCGTAGTTGCTTTTGCAGTTAGCAGAATGCCTATGGGTAAAATAATGACTGATGCCATCCACATCCCCCATATTGGCGACACTGTTCCTTCCCGTGCAAGCTTATCACCGGTAATAGAGAGTACATGGAAAATGATAAAGAAAAAAGTAGAGACCACAGCGGGCATACCAAGTCCTCCTTTTCTTATAATGGCTCCCAAGGGTGCACCAATAAAAAAGAGTATTAAACAGGCAACAGATAAAGTGAACATCCGTTGCCGTTCTATCTCATACTTCCTTATCAGTCGCATTCGGCTATCAAGGATATTATATCTATCATTAACAGAGCGTTTTCCGTTCTTGGCCAGCTGTAACCCTGTAGCAAGAATCTTTTTCTGCTCATCCGGGCTGAAGTTCATCAAGAAGTTGTATTGTAAAGTATCGGGATTCTTGGGATTAAAGGGCAATACATCGGCAACAGCTGATGAGGTATCAGGCAATAACCTTCTTATTATTCCCGCCGGTTTTTTTTCACCGGTAATTTGAACAGTGGTTGTCTGACTCTCTTTTGCACCAGCATTTTCGGCCATGGCTGTTCCCAGTTTCTTCCTTTGATAAGTCTCTTCTAAAACTTTAAAATGCTTGTGGTCATCCTGCTTTTCATTAAAAGGGGTATCATTGGTCTCACTTACCAATGTGTCAGCATGAATATTTGTAAAGATTCTCATAATACTTTGGGTATACTCTTTCCTCTCCTGCTTTAAATTGAGTTGAAGCGAATCGATATAATGACTCAACTGTTTAGTGTTAAGCATCCTGAAATCTTCTTTAAAAAACTCCTGATTGGTTTTTTGGAACTGAAAGGCTGACAGATCGATACGGCGATGCTGTGCTTCAAATGATGTCCGTTGTAAAGGCCTGGTAGTAAAATGACGTCTCTCAGAGAGTCGTTCATAATAGTTGTTCCCGTCGTAGAGTGAGAGAAACATAAAACGTTGATCGGGAGAAAACTCCATAATTCCTACGTCGGCAATAGTGAAGTTTAACGCTCCACTATAATGATCTTGCTCGGTATAATCATAGATTAGAATATCATGAATTGTCTTCCCGTCTTTCTCTTTTTTACCCACTTTAATAACCAGCCCGTCTATTTCATTATAAAAGACCCCCGGTTTAATATTAATAGCAGGCTTTTTATTTTTCACATCCCACAACAGAGAAACCATTTTCAGACGGGCGACGGGTAGCACTCGATCTGAGAAGAGAAACGCCATGATACTGATAATTATTGAAAGAATAATTAAGGGTTGCATCACTCTTTTCAGGCTTATCCCTGCGGCTCTTAATGCCACGAGCTCGTAGCGTTCGCCCAGATTACCAAAGGTCATCAAAGAAGCAAACAAAATAGCCAGGGGCAATGCCATTGGGACAAAGGTAGCGGTGGCGTAAAAAAGCAACTCTGAGATAGTGAACCAATCAAGCCCTTTCCCCACGAGATCGTCAACATATTTCCACAGAAACTGCATTACCAGTATAAAGAGTGCTATACTGAATGTAAGCAACAATGGGCCTAAATAAGATTTTATAACGAACCGTGTTATTGTCTTCAATTTATCTTTTACAGTTTGTTTTTAAAAAGCTGTTAACCATACTAAAGAAACGTGGAAACAAGAGCGCATTGCTTGCCAGAATCTCTTTGCCGAGTAGGAATGACGATGCCCCGGAGAAATCAGTAACAATACCTCCTGCCTGTTTTACAATATAAGCCCCGGCAGCCACATCCCAAATATTAAGCCCTGCTTCATAGAACCCATCGAACCTGCCACAGGCAACATATGCAAGATCAACAGCAGCAGAACCAAGACGCCTTACTCCATGGCTGTTTTCTAAAAAGGCAGTAAGGAGTTTTAAGTAATCAGTAAAATCATCAACGCCACTATATGGAAAACCTGTTGCAATAAGCGCTTTATCAATAGTATGCACACTGCTTACAGCAATTTTTTCTCCATTAAGAAAAGCATCACTACCGTCATAACTGTAAAAACACTCATCGGAGTTGATCTCATACACCACCCCTATCACAGTATCTTCATGATGTTTTAAAGCAATGCTTACGGAGAAAACCGGTATTTTATGAATATAATTGGTGGTGCCATCCAATGGATCAATGATCCATGTAAACTCTTTATTTTGCTCTTTAACGGTTCTCTCTTCCACCACAAAACCTGCCCCCGGAATAATATTGATCAGGGCATCGACAATACGTATTTCCGCAGTCTTGTCGACATAAGTCACCATATCACGTTTTCCTTTGAGCTGAATATGATCTTCGGTAAGCCCTTTCAGTTCCTGCCTTATATATCCACCGGTAAGACGGGCAATATTACAAACCTCCTGACATATCGTTTCGTAATTCATAACACTAAAACTTTTTTCTATACCGCTACGTTATTTTCTTTTTCTGATTTTTTCTTCCGGTGTCGCTTTATAAAAAGAAATGCTGTAAAAACACCTATTAAAAAGAGTACTACAGATATAATCTCTGCCTGCGTTATCTCCACACCACCAATGATATAATTTGTATTAACCCTTATTTTTTCAATAAAAAATCTTTCAACACCATTCATCATTAAAAAGATAGAAAACAGGAGTCCATGAACAGCAATACGTTTACGGAGGAACCAAAGCACACCAAAAAATATTGTACTGATGGTAGTTTCATAGAATGGTGTTGGGAAGACCGGTTGTTCAAGCACTCTACAATAACCGCCATGCACCTCACATCCGGGTATTTCTACGCCTTGATTTATCACATTATACGGAAAATCAAATGCCCACATCCAATCGGGCAAAAAGGCAAGCCATTCAGGTTTAGGGGTTGTATTTTCGATACCCCAACAACCGTCACCGCTCGTCATACAGCCGATACGTCCAACAGCATATGCTATCATCACTGCCGGTGCAGCTACATCCAGCATATGTATCCACGGTATTTTCTTTTTTTTGATGTACCATAGCACTGCTACAACCCCAAAAATCAATCCTCCATAAAAAGTGAGTCCTCCGGCAGAAAAAAGAGACCCCACAGGATCGCGGAGAAACTGGTCAAAATTTTCAAGCTGATGGAAAATTTTTGCGCCGATAATACCAGAAACTGCCGCAATAAGCAAAATATTGACGGTCAACTGATGAGGACGTACCTCTTCCTCCTCCTCTACCGGCTCATCGAGACGCTTTTTATGCAGCGTCCACCAGTTGACGGCAGCAAACAATCCTGCAATAAAAACACCACCGATAATATTGCCTTGTAGTGAGAGAATGTAACCTTGCACATCTTTTACAAAAACATCATAGGATACTATGATACCAATAATCTTAAACCCAATGATAAACCCGAAAAACATAGAGGTAATCAACTCAGAGGTGCTCGCCGGCTTACCTTTTAAAACCTTCCTGCTTGTTACAGGGATAAGCCCTAACTTTTCTTTTCGCTTAAGCTCATGCCTTACCACCAAAAAACCAACAAAAAAAGCCATGGCGAGCATAAAACCATAAGTGGGTAATGGAAAAATAATGTCTGTGCCAAACAAGCTGTTGAACAGATGTCCTAATGTTGGAAACATAATTGTATATTTTTTTACAAAACAAAAGTAAAACTTTCTTTCCATAAATTTACTAATTTCGCATGTTGATATGCATATAAACATTTTAGCTATTGAGTCATCGTGTGATGACACCTCTGCTGCAGTTATGCAGGACACCAAGGTACTTTCCAATGTGATAGCCGGACAGGATGTTCATTTTTCATATGGAGGTGTAGTGCCTGAATTAGCGTCACGAGCACATCAGCAGCATATCATCCCTGTCGTCGACACCGCCATTGTGAGTTCAGGACTGCAAAAAACCGATATCGATGCAGTAGCTTATACCAACGGGCCCGGGTTGCTGGGGTCGCTAATGGTAGGCACCTCTTTCGCCAAAGCTTTTGCGCTGGCAATTAACATCCCGCTTATTGAAGTAGACCATCTTGATGCACATATTATGGCACACTTCATTGCAGGACAACATCCATCACCACCGGAATTCCCGTTTTTATGCTTAACGGTTTCAGGCGGACATACACAGATAACAGTGGTAAAAGATCATTTACATCATACCATCATTGGGAAAACTATTGATGATGCTGCCGGGGAAGCTTTCGACAAAGCAGCCAAAATCCTTGGACTGGGATATCCCGGTGGCCCCATCATTGATAAGTTGGCAAAAAAGGGTAATAAACATAAATTTTTATTCTCTGAACCCAAAATTGCAGGCCTCGATTTCTCCTATTCAGGGCTTAAAACGTCTTTCCTGTATCACATCAGAGATAATATTAAAAAAGATCCGGATTATATCACCAATAACATCAATAGCCTCGTTGCTTCCATCCAGGAAACCATTATCAATATCCTGATTCATAAAGTAACCCTGGCAGCAAAAAAAACCGGCATCACCACTATTGCCCTTGCCGGAGGTGTATCTGCCAACAGTGCTCTAAGGGAAAGGATTTTGGAAGAAGGAGAAAAAAATAAATGGAAAGTCTTTATTCCGAATATTGAATATACAACCGACAATGCTGCTATGATCGGGATAACAGGATATTATAAATATAAAGCAAAACTTTTCTCTTCACTTGACGCAACACCTTACACCAGGTCGTCATCAAAGTAATATGTAATCCGCCAACCCTGCCTCTTCAGCCGTAAGCTTTTTCCCTAAAAAATCATCATAATCAGGATAGTGATAGTCAACTCTGGAAACCGCTTCACTAAAAGTATAGTAGTCCATACTCCCTTGAGCACATACTTCCTTTTCTGCATTATATAGTTTAACAGAAACTGTATAGACCTGCCTCCTGACAGCCTCAAGGTTCGCTTCCGCCACCACGGGCTTCTCAGAAAGCCTCAGTGCTTTACCAAACTTCACCTGCATCCTTGATGTAACCCCCACAGTCTTTCCTAATATGTAAACCCACCAAACCCCCACCTCATCAAGGATAGTTGCCTGGATGCCTCCATGCACAATATTGAAATATCCCTGCATATTGGTATGTGGATGCCAAACAGCAAAAAGCGATTGTTGATGCCGGAAAAACTTTAGTTTTAAACCGTATGGGTTGTTCTCATTACACCCAAAACAGTTGTAATTCTCTAATTTTACAAAAGGATTTAATATCTGTTGTACCATAATGCTTAACTCCCAAAATGTTTTTTAAAACGATTCGCTCTGAGAAAAAACCGGTAAGGAAGATTCGCATCATCACCGGCATAATCTATCCCAATACGTTTCGAAATACAAATATCATCAGAATTGACGAAAATATCCCTATCTTCTATCCATATTTTATTACCAAAAAGTGAGATTCCGGAATGTGCATTATTTATACCAAGTGCTTTGGTGAGTTTCCCCGGTCCATTACTATTTTTAAAAGAGAGTTCTTCGATACCCAAACGATGCTTCATAATATCAGCGCCTTGCTCAGGAACTACTGCTCGTATAAGCACCGCATGTGGCACATTAACTTTTCCGGTGACAATATTAAACAGGTTGTGAATACCGTAACAGCGATATACGTATGCACATCCGCCAGCGAAATACATTGGAGTCGTGCGGGGAGTAATTCTTCCGCAATAGGCATGTGATGCCCTATCTGTAATACCTGCATAGGCTTCTGTTTCAACAATATAAGCAGAAGTTATTCCTTCAGAAAAATTAGTGACAATAGTTTTTCCTAAAAATGATCTTGCTAGAGAAACCACATCGCTATCTAAATAAAATGACTCTGTAAGTTTCATCCTTTACTTTGCTTTTTTATTCCACACTAATTTATCACCAAAATAAAAAACCTTTTCATTATCCAGCAACCAATCCAACACTTTTACAACATTATCTTCCTGTTGCGTATCAAAATTCCGAAGGAGTTCATCCAGTGAGAGATGGCTTTTCTGCAGTAAAGGTTTAATTTTTGACACTACCTGATCAAACTCAAACTTACTTAGGTTAACTTTATTTCTTCGACGGCACACATCACAGGCGCCACAACGCTTTGCGTCTTTTTCACCAAAATAATCCAATAAAATAACACTTCTGCATTTTGCAGTTGTCTTCACATACTGAACCATTATATCCATACGGTTCTTTGCCCATTTCTTTTGATTATAATAGTATGTGTGTGAAAAAGAGACAGACTTAATGTCTTGCCTTGGCAAAACAAAAAAGAGTTGTGGTTTGTCTTTAGCTGGGACATAAGAGAAGATACCGGATTTTGTGAGCATCAATAGCCCTTTCACTACATTTTCCACATTGATCTTAGCTCTTCTGGCGATAGTGTTTTCGTCAATCTTCACATAATCGCTGAACAAACCGGTATAGGAACGTAAAATAAGCCTAATAAAAGCATCATATTCCATATTTTTCACCTGAAACCGGTAAAGGGTCTCTTTGCTAACAGGTATATGTAGTTTTGATGGTTCAAAGAAGGTTTCATTAAGTACAAAAAAACCTTCTTTCTGAAGGATCTTCATACTATAATATACTGTAAGGAACGGGAGATGAAATTTCAGGCAAAAGTCGTGGATATCGAAATTAAAAGTTATTTCTTTTCCACTACCTACAGCCAACTCAAGATAATTACACAATGAGTTATACACCTGCTTTATCAGCTCAGGCTCAGGCCATGCATTGGCAAACTCTTTCTCCAACTTCTTAATATCTGCATTTTCAAACAGCAAGACAGCATAGCTTATTTTCCCGTCACGGCCTCCTCTGCCAGCTTCCTGAAAATAAGCTTCCGGTGAGTCGGGCAGGTCGAGGTGCACAACAAGACGCACATCCGGTTTATCGATACCCATACCAAACGCATTAGTAGACACAATAACTCTTGTCTTTCCCTTTATCCATGCATCTTGTTTGGCAGTCCTTAATTGTTGATCCAAACCGGCATGATAATAATCGGCACTTATTTTATGCTGCATCAGAAATTTCGCTGTCGCAACAGTCTGTTTTCTATTGCGTACATAAATAATGGCTGTTCCTTTAATACGATTCAGTATCCTTAACAACCTTTCGTTTTTGTTCTCTTCTTCTACAACAAAGTACACGAGGTTATCGCGGGCAAAACTTTTCTGAAACCGTTTGCTTCCCTTTCCAAAATTTAGTTTTTCACATATATCTTCTACCACTTCAGGTGTTGCAGTAGCCGTTAATGCCATAACAGGGACTTCAGGGACCAAGGTCCTGATTTCGACAATCGACAGGTATGAAGGTCTGAAATCATAACCCCACTGGCTTATACAGTGTGCTTCATCAACAGCAATCATTGACTCTTCATACGCTTTACACGTTCAAGAAAAATTGGTGTTTGCAACCGTTCCGGAGAGAGATACAAAAATTTCAACTGCCCAAAAACAGCATTGTCAAAAATCCTGTCGATCTGTTGGAAAGGCATCCCACTATACACCGCTTCAGCATTGATTCCTTTTTGCTTCAATCCTTCTACCTGATCTTTCATAAGGGCAATCAGCGGGCTGATGACAATAGCAACGCCCTCTTTCGCCATTCCGGGCACCTGAAAACAGATACTTTTCCCACCCCCGGTAGGAAGCAGCGCCAAAGTGTCGTGGCCGGCAAGAATACTGCGGATAATATCTTCCTGTAAAGGCCTGAATGAACTATGCCCCCAATATTGAACGAGTATTTTTTGTAGCGAGTCCAAAATATAGTATTAATCAAAAATCGACCATCCGACCTCCCCGGAGATATAAAAACCTGAAAATGATGTCTTTGGTGAAGAGTTGATAGGCTTTGTTTGATGCTTCCAATGCTTATTTGAAAAATCCCACATATAATTAGATCGTACTCCAATAGAAAACGGACCAATATATACCTTTATCGACATCCCGCCATCAATACCAACCATCATATTGTTATATTTAGATATCTGATGATCACCAAATAATGTATTGCCGTTAGATGGATCTCCCTCCTCTGAAACAAAATGTTGAAGCGTAATATTTCCTACAGTGATACCAAACTCCGGTGCTATCTCCAAAGGTTTGATTTTGATTATATCAATACCGGTATAGTTTCTAAAATAAAATCCTTGCAATGAAACTTTTTCAGCATTTGTGGAGGCTTGCTGCTGCAAAATAAAACCATGATAATCTATACCTGAAAAACCTCCTGGAATAGTAGCAAACCGATACCCTACATTCCAGGATTGCATTGGACTAGTGAAGCTATTAAATGATTTTTCTTTTAAAATATTGTTAAGACTTTTGAAGTCAAAATAATTATGTCCAAAACTTCCATATAGTGAAAATGAGGGATATACATCTACGCCCAAAAATTTACTTAAAGTAAGCGAATCATCTTCTTCAACATCAATATTATCTTCTTCAATTTTGTAATTATTAATAAAAACATACTGGTAATCATTATATAATGTATTATACTTTTTATTGTCAGGCACTTTCACAAGATACATCTTCTCTTTTTTGCATATGGATGCAATATCCTCAAAAACTTTATATTTGCTGACAAAATCCGTAAAATAATAGTGTTTTGGATAAAAAACACCCATTGTAAGCAGACTGTTTTCGTAATCAAGTGTATTGCTTATTCTTTCAGCAACAGACCTGAAATCATACCAGCTACAAGCCTCTTCCTGTAACGATGGCACGGTGTGACACCTACCAAATTGGGCATACACCTTTGCTTTGGGGTTTTCATTAAGAAAAGAAATGAAGGAGTTATAAATCTGTTGCTCACGAAATATGTAAGCATAAGGAACACGTTTTCTGTTATAATTTTGCCAGTCATAATAATCTTCCAGGCTCTTAATTACTTTTTCAAACAATAAAAAATCACTCCCCAAAAAATCTTTATATGCTTCTGTGTTCTTATTAAAATGAACAATAAATAACTGCAGGGTATTGTCATCAGAATAATATTGATATCTGTAATAGTCGTTGTATTTATACCTGGAATTATTGTCATACATCATGTTCGTTTTATTGGAAAGCAGGTCATATTTGGCAAAGCCACGCAATCCTTCGCAATAGAAATCAACACTATCTTTACCCGGTGTTGCTATATCAGGCATATTAGAAACAAGTAATTGAAGAGACAAATGGGTAAACCGCTCTACATCAGCACCTAAAATTTTTATTTTGTTACTGTCAGGGAGGGTATTATTATAATCATGAAGCCTTTTATAAAACCGGATGTATACCGGATGTGAAAATGGTCGTAACATTGCTAAAAGCATCGTATCACCGGTTTGCACATATTCATTCACCACGTAGCCTCTCGAAAAACCAAACTCCATCATAAGCGTATTCACACCGTAGGTTTTGTGCAGATATTTAAACATCTTAAACTCCAGGTCAGCATTTGTGCGATAAAAAGCATGGTTCTCACCGGTAATAAAAACACGCACCTCCGGAGAAGGCTGTATCATCTCAAAACCATTGAACTCCTCGAAACCTTCTGTTTTTATCACATTGCATTGAAGGTCGGATGAATCTTGCTGTGAAAATCCTATGGTGGTAAACAATAAAATTATAAAAAAAATAAAAATAAGCTTTGAGAAATCTCCCTTCACTGTGACGTTCTGTTGGTTCATCAATTTTAAATAATATAACATCTTTATTTGCTTTGTTAATATATTTTTAAATAAGTTAATTTATCAATGCGATATTTTCTTTAAATTTTATGTCAGGGACAAAAAAAATAATAAAGAAATGATATCTTTGTTTGATGGTTGCAAAGTATACATAATATGTTAGTAAAATTAAAAGTTTTTACGATTAGAAAAACCGTTATGCAAAATAATGTTATATCATTTTTATTAACACTTATCGTGTTACTCAATACAAACATTGAAAGTTATGGTCAGCAAACTGATGATTCTTTATGTTATATGCTACTTACAGCGGCTTATGATGGTGATTTAATTCAGGTAAAATCATTACTTGACTCAACGGAAGTTTATATTGATTGTCACAAATACTTTGAACCTACAGCACTATTGTATGCTATTGACCAGGAGCATGATTCGTTGGTTTTACTTTTGTTACAATATGGTGCTGACCCTGATTTTCATCCGTATCCACAACCAACACCGATCAATCTGGCAGTAAAAAATTACAGGTTTATCACTGCTGAAAATTTAATTATTTATGGTGCAAATATTAATATAGCCGGATATGCTATGTATTTCCCGTTGCAAAATGCCGTTATAAACCGTGATTTTTTGATGAGCGATATGTTGTTGCATTATGGTGCTTCACCCAATATCAAATTCACGGATGAAAGCACCCCTTTGCATATTGCAGCATGGAACGGAGATACACTGATAATTTCTACGCTTGTATATCATAATGCCACTATCGATGCCAAAGACAAGAACGGTTTTACTCCATTAATGATCGCTGCACAAAACGGTAATCTGCCGGCTGTAAAAACCTTGATTGAAAATGGAGCCTTAATTTATGCCACAAATAGTTATAAACAGTCGGCTATTGAGTTGGCAATAGCTAACAAACATGACAATGTATTAGATTACCTGCTTAATCAACATGACTCGATCAATACACTTCTTCCTGATATTCTTTCACTATCATGGCACCAAAACAGCAAAGCAATAAAAAACATCGTAGAGAAACACACTGAACAAGAGAAGAGAATTTTTTTACCATTAGTCAACAGTTGGTCGTTAGGTTATGGATTTAACTTCTCTGGTCGTGAAACAATGTTTTTATATGAAGCTGCTATCCATGATATTAAGTATAAAACGAGTGCCGTAATAGGTTTTCAACACAGGTACTCTCCTGCTACAGTAATTCAACCCAAACATGAAGACCCAAACATTGAATATCAACTACCATCCTATCGCTCATTTCTTTATGGCGGTTTGGAAAAACATGTACCTGTGAAGGTAAAAACTAATATGCTGATAAGTCTGACCGGCGGCATAAACGGTGGGTATACTTTTGGTCGTTTTCTTGGTACTGCCATGACTCCCGGCCAGGCGTTTATAGGGACACTGAAGACGGGAGTGTCATTTCATACCGGACAGGTAAGTGCCGGCATACACTATCTTTGGATGAAAATGCCGGAAACCAATATAAAACCACATCGTCTCGGGTTTGTGATGCGTATTTCATTCGTGAAAAAAAAATATAAAATAAAAAAATATTATTTGCCGTATGAGGTTAAAACATATTGATATAATGCAAAATAAACTACAACATATTTTTTATACGATTACCGCCATCACCCTTATTCTCATTCTATCACTTTACAGTAGTTGCGATAATGTATTAGTCTGGGATACTTCAGCATGTGATAACTGTGTTGATGAGAAACCTGATGTTGGCATGATAGAATTACACTTCACCATCAATGAGAAATTTACTGAGGTGCCTTTCATTGTATTTGCCGGGGAATATGAATCTACGGATACTGTTCATACCGGAAAAGCTATAACAAAAACAATACTAATACCTTTATCCACAAATAAAGAGTTCTCTTTTGCCGCTTATTATCATAATGAAGAAAAAACAAGAATCGTTATTGATCAGGGTAAAATCAAAACTTACCACATCAACTGTGGCGATGAGTACGATTCATATAAGTGCTGGAGCACCCCTGTACCGGTAATTGATTTGACTTTTAAGGATTAGACAGAAAATCTATCTCTTCCCATTGCACTAACCATTGACCTTTTTGCTTCACGAGTTTATACTTCTCTTCTAAATTATCGACGAGTACAGAACAAACAGCAACATTTCCTTTTATATCACAATCAACCATAAGAATCTCAGGTTGTTTTGCTTGAAACATGTCTCTAACAATATTTGCTGTTTCCAATATTTTTTTTGTATCTTCTGTTGCTAACAACGCAGCATCATCAAACTCCAAAGCATAGATATGTTTGATAAAATTTTGACATACCTTTTCCGGCGACTCTTTGTTAGCACATCCTGTTACCAGAAAAAAGAGCAGCATTAAAGATCCGTGTAAATACAAAAGTGTCCGCATATTTGTTAATTAGTTTTAATGAAAAAAAACCTGCCTTATAAAGAAAAGGCAGGAATTAATTTTTTAAAAACTGAAGATGATTTTTTACTCTTGAACTTCGTCTTCCATAGCTACATCTTCTTCCATACCTTCTTCTTCCATACCTTCTTCTTCCATGATTGCGTCATCCTGAGCTGGTTCCGGCTCAATTTGATCAACTTGTTCCTGATCTACACCTTCGTCTTCATCTGCTTCCTGGTCAGTTTTGTTTCCGCAAGCAACAAACATAGCTACGGCTACTAAAGCTACAGTTAATTTCAATAATGCTTTCATTCTCTTAAAATTTTGGTTTTTAATTAGACAAATTATTTTACCTCAGCAAAACTGCAATTTTTTTTTTTTTAATGCAACCTTATCAAGGAAAATTTTTTATACTCCCGGATATTAAACTCTTCAAAGAAAATAAAAATAAATGTAACATGCTGTATAACAACACATACACAATTATTCTCCAATAACTAAATTGTTTTAAAAAAATCTTGAGAAAAAATCTATTTACATGATCTCATTAAAAAACAACTTATTTTTGCGACATTAATAAGAGATTTGCACGATGTTAGATACAGATAAAATATTTTTTGAAGTAAAAACTGTTTTAAGCAAAGGACTTCCCGGGGATATTGCCCATCATGAGATGTTGCCTTCAACGCGTTTATCTGCCATCAGACATCCCTATGCTACAGGTGCAATTCCAAGTGCAGTGCTGTTACTGCTCTATCCAAAAAATGCACATCTCTATATGGTATTGATTCAACGCACGAAATACCGTGGGATACATAGTCACCAGATCTCCTTTCCCGGCGGACGGATGGAGTCTTACGACAAATCACCTGTAGAGACAGCAGAACGTGAAACGCATGAAGAGATTGGCATTGAAAAAAACACATATCGTATTGCAGGAGGCCTTTCAACACTCTATATCCCACCTAGTAATTTTCTGGTATATCCTTTTATGGCAGTGGCTGATACCACCCCGGTTTTCATACCAAGTGAAGATGAGGTAGAGGCTGTTTTAGAGATCCCGGTAAATGAGCTGTTTAATAAAAGCAATAAAAAAACATTAACACCGCCGGGATATAAAGAATATCCAATACAAGTGCCAGCCTATGTAATAGACGAACATATTATATGGGGAGCCACAGCCATGATTATGGCAGAAATGATAAATATTCTTTCAGAAACAAAGAGTATTAATAAATAATAATCAACTAAAAGAAGTGCTACACAGCTACTTTATAACGATCTCATGAGTTAAGGTTGCCGCCT
>JAVVFR010000331.1:0-2563 GCA_032250595.1 Bacteroidales bacterium
CTCCTGAAGAGGAACAACAGCAGAGTGCTGAGCAAAAAGCAGAGGATAAAAAGAAACCTGTTGAAAAGAAAGAGAAGAAGGAGATCCAAAAAAAGTAGTCTCTTCTTATGATATGAATCTGCGATTATTAAAGAATAGGTTTGACTACAACATGAAATTAAAGTAATGTCAAAAAATATTGAAGACTGTATACTGGTATCCAATCATTTCTTGAATGATGATACATTTGCCATGACTCTAAAAGCAGGCAGAATACCGGCACAAGTTTTGCCCGGACAGTTTGCAGAAGTGAGAGTTCCTGCAACAGACGATGTTTTTCTGCGTAGGCCTTTTGCGATCCATGATGTGGATTATGATCGTAAACTGATAAAGTTATATATTAAGATTGTCGGTAAGGGCACAAAAAAACTGAGCACCTTAGTTCCTGGAACCATAGTAAATATGATATATCCGCTCGGCAATAATTTTACGATTGTTGAAAGTGGGAGGGTGTTGTTGGTTGGTGGTGGCACAGGAGTAGCTCCAATGTTGCTGCTGGCGAAGTATCTCAAAAAGTATGGTGCTACTCCGGTAGTGCTTATCGGGGGGCGATCAAAACAAGATATCCTCCTCTCCGATGAATATGCTCCTCATGCTGAGTTGTTTGTGACAACGGAGGATGGCAGTTATGGAGAGAAAGGACTGGTATCGAGTCATTCCTTGTTTGGAAAGAGTTTTGATTTTTCCCATATCTATACTTGTGGTCCTGAACCCATGATGAGAGCGATAGCCCAAGTGGCAGTTCAAAAAGGGGTTCCATGTGAAGTATCGCTTGAGAACACGATGGCTTGTGGTTTTGGAGCATGCCTCTGTTGTGTGACCAGTACGGTAGATGGGAATGTATGTGTTTGTACCGAAGGGCCGGTGTTTGATGCTAAAAAATTGAAAAACTGGTAGATTATGGCAAATCTGGAAGTAAACCTCAATGGACTTGTACTAAAAAATCCGGTTATGACTGCCTCAGGCACGTTTGGTTATGGCCTTGAATATGATGATTTTATTGATGTCAGTAATCTGGGTGGTATTGTAGTGAAAGGCACTACGCTTGAACACCGTGAAGGGAACGACTATCCCAGGATGGCTGAAACACCTTCAGGTATGCTGAATGCTGTGGGATTACAAAACAAAGGAGTCGATTATTTCATTGCTCATATCTATCCGATGTTGAAACGGTATAACACCAATATTCTGGTCAATGTATCGGGATCAACGGTCCATGATTATGTTGCTGTTGCCGAGAAGATCGATGCTATAGCGGGTATACCGGCTATTGAGCTGAATATCTCCTGTCCGAATGTAAAAGAAGGGGGAATGGCATTTGGTACCTCTTGTGCGTCGGCAGCGGAAGTGACGAAAGCAGTGCGAAAAGTATACCGTAAACATCTGATGGTGAAACTATCTCCCAATGTGACGTCGATTACTGATATCGCTAAAACGGTTGAAGCAGAAGGTGCCAATTCCCTGTCTCTTATAAACACCCTGCTTGGAATGGCCATCGATGCAGAAACACGTAGACCGGTGCTCTCTACCATTACCGGTGGACTCAGTGGCCCTGCCATAAAACCGGTCGCGCTTCGTATGGTTTGGCAAGTCTATAATGCCGTTTCAATTCCTGTTGTGGGAATGGGAGGAATTATGAATGCTGAAGATGCTATTGAATTTATGCTCGCCGGTGCCGCTGCCGTTCAAATAGGAACTGCCAATTTTATCGACCCGAAAGTTGCCGTTAAAGTTATTGAAGGTGTTGAAGCATACCTCCTTAAACATAGTGTCAATAATGTTACAGAACTTACCGGTAGCCTGTTGTCAGATTAATATACCACTATGGCCAATGTCGGTGTCTTTTTCATAAATAAATTATGTTCATTATCGCTCAAATGACACGTATGCTTTGTATGCTATAGTCAATCGAAATAAAAAACCTCTCTGATAATTGCACCAAGAATATTTAATGTACGAATTTTATGCCCATTGCCTGGGAAATCGTTTGAATACATGCAGTTTAACTTGGTTTTTTTCCTGCATTATCTTGTCATAAGCTTCTCTATGTATGAGGGGGTTGCCCTTTATTTCTTAAAATCCGTGAATATTACAACTAATATTCAATGATGTATAATGGAAACCATTCTTAATGAAGCGAACTTTGTAGTCATAAAAAAATTTTACAAAATATTATGATGAAAAAGTTTTTACTCTTATTTGTGACAATAGTTACATTTTTAACAATGCCTACGATACATTTCGGTCAGGTAAATTCAAATACTGTCGATGATTTTGTTTTCTTCACTTCTGATGGAGCAGTGCATGATAATGATAGTTTGAATTCTTTTAAAAAAAATATCATTCAAATTAACCTTGTTTCTCTACCCCCATTATTTACTAATTTAAATCAAAAGTGGATCGGAATTGAATATCAAAGAAGTATCAATAGAAACTTTTCAATAACCCTAATGACTGATTTGGGTAAGTTTCAGGATTATTCATTTACCAAATATCATGACTATTTTGATGAAAATCAGGGTTT
>JAVVFR010000332.1:0-2549 GCA_032250595.1 Bacteroidales bacterium
GGCGACAGGAAACTTTGAAAAGCGGGATAAGAAATCGATAAGGGAAGAGTTCGACCATAATATTAGTCAGCAACTCTATATATCATCGGAATCGTGGAGCATGGTGAAGAATGCCAAGGAAGAGATGGTGCAGTTGATAAATACGGTGGCTGCCTCGATAAAAGAGGAGGAAAGAGGAATAGATTTTTGCAGAAAGGTGTTGGAATATTCTGCTAAAGAGCAGCGGTATCCTACGCTGCCGGCAATAGAAGTTGTTAAGAAGGAAGTTCGTCAACTGTTTTAGCAAGTGTATGGCTCTTTGCACGTTCCTGTGCCCATTTGCTCATCTTCCGACCCTGAACAATACTTATAGAGACCATGTTCATTATTGTAAGATATTTGGCATTGCAATAGATGCACTCATAAAACCGACTGCCTGGTAAACGTTTCATCCATGGTGAACGATGCTGCCTGAACTTTTCAGGGCTTGTGCAATAGGGACATTTTACTTTTCCGGTTATTCTCATCCTGTTGTTAATTTTTATGTTCTTTTTATCACCATTAGTAAAACATCGTTTTGTATGATTTGTTTTTATCAAATGAGCTGTTTAACAAAAACATTTGCAAAATTACACATAATTTGTTGCGTTACACAAAACCTATAATGTATTTATACATTAATTTAAAATAAAAGGTTTCAATATAATTTCCCAAAAAAAGAAAAAGTTATTACTCAATAATCGATAACTCATTGATCAAATGTGTTGCTCCGGCGTATTTATCGATGATAAACAGGATATATCTGACATCAACAGAAATATTTCTACAAATATCGGGATCATAATGGATATCGCTCATGGTTCCTTCCCATGCCCTGTCGAAGTTTATCCCAATAAGTCTTCCGTGGGCATCGAGTATGGGGCTTCCTGAGTTGCCGCCGGTGGTGTGGTTGGAAGCGATAAATGCTACCGGCACTGTGCCGTTTACTGCATACCGGCCGTAGTCTTTATTGGTATGTAGTTGTTTTAGCTTCTCCGGTACACTGTAGTCGTAGATATCGGGATTGTCTTTTTCGATAATTCCATCGAGGGTTGTTTGACAGGTATAGCGGATGCCATCGGCAGGAAAATAGGATTCAACGACACCGTGTGTGATGCGCAGTGTAGCATTGGCATCGGGATAGGGCACTGATTCTGGCATCACTGTTAGCATCCCTTCCATATATATTCGATCGAGACTGTCGATGGTCACATTGATCGGTGCAATAGGCTGATGGTAGTTGATAATGTAAAAATTTGTTACATCTGTCATCAAAGCATACAGCGGATCTTTTTTAAGTTTTTTAAAATGCTTCTGTTTATAAGAGGAGAAGAATTTCTCCATCTTTTCTGGGGAGGCAAACACCGATTTTTTGAAAGCTTTATCAACAAAGCGGTTAAAGTCACCATTATATTTTTTGTTGATCTCATCAATAAGTGGAGGCATCTCCTCAGTGGGTATCAGGGCAACAAATTTCTTCAGCATCATGGCAAGTATCTCTTTCTCGGTATCTATATCCATGGTTTTGAAGTAGCTCTTTCCTCTGGCGATGATATTTTCGCAGAGAGCTGGGGTGTTGCTTTCAGGTGATCCTGCATCAATGCTAAGAGGGTATGCTTTATAGAGCGTTTGGAAGAAGCCGTTGCGCCAGAGTGTCTCCATGAAGATATTTTCCCACCTCTTGAGGGGGGAAAGTACATTGTATTGTTTTTGGTATTCTTTGATAAGCCCCCCGTACCGGTTTTTCAATGCTCTTGTTTCGGCGACGGCATTAAGAAACTCTCTTTCATGGATCTGTTTCATCAGCACCACATCACTTTTTTCGAGGCCTTTTATCACTCCTCTCCACTTCTTCCATCCGTTGGCGATACCTGCTTGTCGGCCGGCATACATAATGCGCAGTGCAGGGTCACGCTCCATTACTTGGTCGATGATCTCCAACTCCGCTGTTCTGATATCTACACTGGCAGGATATATTTTGTCTTGTAACATCTCCACCGCAAACGATGGAAGGTATTCTGTGGTAGTATAAGGATATCCGTAAACCATGGTAAAGTCACCCGGTTTGTAACCTTGCAACGACAACTCCAGAAAAGCTTTGGGTTTGTAAGGGACATTATCTTTGGAGTATTCTGCAGGCTTATTATCCGGGCCTGCATATATCCTGAATACGGAAAAATCACCGGTATGCCGGGGCCACATCCAGTTGTCGGTGTCGCCACCAAATTTCCCTATTGCGGAAGGAGGGGCACCCACCAGACGGATGTCTTTGAACACTTCATAGACATAAAGGAAGAATTGATTGCCGTTGAAAAGGGGTGATACTGTTCCCTGATAATGATTGCTTGCCGTAGCTTGTTCAATAATCTTTTTACTGTTGGCAGCAATCGTCATATTTCTGGTTTGTTCACTCATATTTTCCGCAACTCCTTCAAGTATTTCCTGTGTTACATCTTCCATACGGATTAATATCCTTGCCTCCAGTCCGGGATTCCGTAGCTCTTCTTCTTTACTCATAGCCCAGAAACCAT
>JAVVFR010000333.1:0-2546 GCA_032250595.1 Bacteroidales bacterium
TTAATTTTAATGGAAGCCCTGATGATAGATTCTTCAGGGCTTTTTTTTATCATATCTCTGCTTTATGTATCTTTATGACGAAAATAAGTTGTTGCCGTAATGATGAAACTTCAACAGTTGATTGCACTATATAAGAAAGTGCATCACGTAGTGATCGATAGCAGGAATATAAGAAAGCCTGCCCTGTTTTTTGCCCTTAAAGGTGAGCATTATGATGCAAATCAGTTTGCTGAAGAGGCTTTAAATAATGGTGCCGTGGCTGCTGTGGTGGATGACCAAAACATTGCTGTCGACCAGCGGTATATATTGGTGGATGATGCTCTTGTGGCTTTACAAAGGCTTGCTGCTGAAATACGTAAAGAGATCAATGTTCCTGTAATTGCTATCACCGGAAGTAATGGGAAAACCACTACTAAAGAGCTTGCCGATAGAGTATTGGCTAAGAAGTATCATGTTTCAGCAACCCAGGGCAACCTTAATAACCATATCGGTGTGCCACTTACTATCTTAAATGCAAAGAGAGATAGTAATCTTTGGATTATTGAGATGGGCGCCAATCATCAGGGTGAAATAGCTACACTTTGTCAAATTGCACAGCCCAATTACGGAATTATAACTAACCTGGGGAATGCACATCTGCAGGGCTTTGGAAGTATTGAAGGGGTGAGGATAGCAAAAACAGAGCTCTACCGGTACCTTCATGAGAAAAGTGAAGATACAGTTATCTTTTATAATGCAGATGATGAAATACTACTGCCTGAAGTGAATCGATACAACACGAAGAGATGGGGATATGGATCATCAAACACAGCAGACCTGAAAGGAAATTTTACGAAAGCCAATCCTTTTTTACAGGTGACGATAGAGTTTTTTAATACTGTAAGAGATATTCCTACCAAGTTGATTGGTTCATACAATTTGCCAAATATCCTGGCAGCAGCTTCTTTTGGTACTTATTTTGGAGTAGCGCCTGATGAAATTGCAAATGCTCTTTCATCTTATCAGCCCGATAATAATAGAAGTCAGTTTATTGATACGGGTAAAAACATTGTTGTCATGGATGCATACAACGCAAACCCTTCAAGTGTGGAGTTAGCTTTAGATAGCTTTCATTCGCATGAATTTAATCAGAAAATGGTTGTATTGGGTGATATGTTAGAGTTGGGTAGTGATGCTCATGATTATCACAGAAATATCTATAATAAGGTAAAGGAGTATGGATTTGATGCAATATTTGTTGGGCCGGTATATAGTGACATAGTGGATAAGCAGCGATATCCGGTATTTACCGATACAAAGGAGGCATCCCGGTTTTTTATAGGGAAAGCCTTTCGCAACAGGTCATTTCTTCTAAAAGGATCAAGGGGGATTGGGATTGAAGCATTATTGCAGTATCTGTAGCGCCTCCCACAGAACACGGTATTTGTATTATTATAGCATAGAGGTAAATCACTGAAAATGAATGATACAGCAACCTATATTGTTGCCGGAATAATGTCGGGGAGTTCACTTGATGGGCTGGATATTGCTGTTGTCAAATTCAGGAAGGCTGAAGAGGGATGGCAATTTCAGATCATAGCAGCTGAGACAATTGCTTACAGCCCTGATATGGAAGAGCAACTGCGGCAAGCACTATCATTATCGGCAGCGTCTCTTGCTTTGCTGGATGTTGCCTATGGCAAATTCATAGGACAGTGTGCAAGGCAATTTTTTTCAGAAAAAAGAGTAACTCCTTTACTTGTGGCTTCTCATGGCCACACTGTTTTCCATCGTCCGGAAAAAGGGTATACATTGCAAATTGGTCATGGAGCAGCCATTGCTGAGCAGGTGGGAGTGCCGGTTGTTAATGATTTCAGGATTGCCGATGTTGTGAAGGGAGGCCAGGGGGCTCCTCTGGTGCCTGTAGGAGATATGTTGCTTTTCTCCGGATATAGTGCTTGCCTCAATATTGGCGGAATTGCCAATATTAGTTATACGATGGATGATAAAAGAGTGGCGTATGATATCTCCCCGGCCAATATGGTGTTAAACCATTATGCAAAGCAACTTGGTTTTGATATGGACAA
This sequence comes from Bacteroidales bacterium, assembly GCA_032250595.1. Lineage (GTDB taxonomy): Bacteria > Bacteroidota > Bacteroidia > Bacteroidales > SKPS01 > SKPS01. The sequence continues at coordinate 2,067 of JAVVFR010000333.1, forward strand.
CAGAGGTGAATTGGCAGAAAAAGGCAGTGTGTTGAACGAAATGTTTCATTCTTTAAATACATTAGCCTATTATAAAAAATCATTTCCTAAATCAATGGGCAGAGAGTGGGTAGAGACAAATATCTTTTCGCTTATTGAACAAAACAGATACAATACATATGATGTGCTCAGCACCTTAACAGAGCATATCGCCTTTCAGATAAGTTCGGCTATACATGAAGTACCACAAGGTAAGGTATTGATTACCGGTGGAGGTGCATACAATGATTTTTTGATCGCTTCTGTAAAAAAATACATCTCCAACCGGCTTTTGATTATTCCTTCCAAAGAAGTAGTTGATTTTAAAGAAGCACTGATCTTTGCGTTGCTGGGATTACTGCGTTATCAGGGCGAAATTAATGTCATCTCATCAGTGACCGGAGCGTATTGTGATCATTCCGCCGGTATTATTTGGACGTAAAAAAACTGCCTCTTTTCATG
>JAVVFR010000334.1:0-2525 GCA_032250595.1 Bacteroidales bacterium
GATATGCCAAGGTCAACGCGTTTGTATGCTTTCATTCTCCCCGGTTGATCAAAGTTCTTTGTTTTAGGCGGCTCCAATGGCAGCCTTGATCCCCAAACAAGATTGATGTGTGCCCGCAAATCTTTCATTCCAGGCAGGTAATCTTGAAAATAGAGGTTGAAATTAAAGATCTGATCCGTTGGCCTTGGTTTATAACCAGCTTCAGCCTGTTCGGTATATGCAACTGCATCATTTTCAGTGACACCCCAAATGATCTCTTCTCCTGCTTCATTAAAATATTTTAGGTAAAAATCTCCTTCAATATCCTCTTTTGTTTGCATCAGTGATAATCCAACCCATGATTCAACGCCGGGGACAAACTCTCCATTGATCTTTATGTCTGCTCCTGTTGCATATCCGTGAGAAACCATGTCATTAAAATATCGGATCCTGACATTGTCAATTTCATACGGAATGAGACGAGAGAGGTTCTTGTAGTAAAGCTCTCCCATAATTTTGAATGGCCGGTTCCATAAATACACAAGCCATTCTGCGCCTGCTACGAAGTGTATTGATTTTTGTGCCTTTATATTGTAGTTTATCTCTCCTGTAACACCTCTTAGCTCTTTGTAAAAGGGTGGTTGGTAGTATAATCCGGCAGAGAACCGGAACAGTATGTTTTGTGTTTTCCAGCCCGGCTTGTAGGCAATGGTGGCGCGAGGGCTGATAACCAGTTCATGATTAAAATCCCAATAGTTCGCTCTTATGCCTCCTGTGATGCGCAGTTGCGTTGTGTCAGTTTTTTTCTGCCATGAGGTTTGCAGATATCCGGATACACGGTTGTTATTTAACGAAATATCTGAATTGTAAAAATCATGCAACTCCAGATGTTGATACGGTTGCGCTGAAGGATTGGTGTAGCCTATGCTGTCTGCACTGTGCGGTAAGCTGAAACCGGCAGAATCTATCATCGACCATTCACGTAAACGATCTTCTATCGATTCCATTTGCCAGGAAGCTCCCCATCGAATGTCAAAATTCTTTATTCTTTGGTAAATGCCGTTTAACTGGAAGCTTATGACATCAGTATATAAATAGTTTCGCGCATGATTAAAAAATGTGCCAACACCTTTGTTGAACTTTATCTCTTCGCTATTTTCGTTATCGTAAAAGCTTTGTAAATTGAGTTCGTTGAGCCAATACTGGCCAAGTATATCGAATGTTTCCGACTCAGTACTTCTATATGCTGAAGTGACAAATGAGATACGTAAACTATCATCTGTAGCCCTATAAGTGAAGTCAAGTGCACCAAACATTGTCTCATATTTATCAACTTCCTGACCATCGAAATAGACCTTAAATTGCAGAGCTTCATTAAAGGAACCAAAACGTGTTTCACGGTCTTGCGGTATAAACTTGTATTTATTACGTGCATAATTGCCCAGAAAGGATATCTCAAACTTCGATCTCTCAGGAGTAAACAGAATATAGGTTTGTACATCTGTGAATGAAGGTTGATATTCACCGGTGGTTTCAAGGCTGTTAAGAATATACTGATTGGTTTTTTGCCTCACGCCAAGCAGGTATCTGAATAATTTCTTTTTAGTAACATTCTCTATAAAAAATGATCCTCCCTGCAGTGATAATGCAGCTTTTCCTGCAAACTCCTCCGGCCGTTTATAGGTTACATCGAGCACCGATGAGAGCTTGTCACCGTAAGAGGCATTAAAACCTCCTGCAGAGAACCATATCGACTCTGACATATCAGGGTTTACAAAGCTAAGTCCTTCTTGTTGCCCTGATCGTATCAGCTGAGGCCTTAATATCTCAATTCCATTTACATAAATCAGGTTTTCGTCGTAATTGCCACCGCGTACATTGTACTGGGTGCTTAATTCATTGCCTGAAGTTATTGCAGGGTGCATCCGTTTTATCATTTCAATTAACTCGTTCATAGACGTGCTTGGCATCAACGGCACCTCTTTGATATTTACTTTGATAAGGTCAGGGTCTTTATTTGGGCGTTGTATGACCTGTACAACCGGTAATGTGTAATCGCCGTGTATCAGGCGTATCAGTAGTTCTGCCTGTTCATCCGATGCCAATGTTATAAAATCGATATGTGTTTTGAATGATTTGTGAGAAAAATGCACCTCCCATTCTCCTGCTGGAAGCTGTATGGAGAACATACCCTGCTTATTCGTAAAAGTGCCGTGTTTATTATCTTTGGTAAAAATATTAACCGATTCTATCGGACTGCCATCATTGTCGATGACCTTGCCGAAAAGTGTGGCTTCTTGTCCTGAAATAGTATGGCTGGCAATGAAAATTATGAAAAAAAGAGATACCGAAATAACAATTTTCATCCTGTAATATTAGTTTTTTTTGATATTATTCAGAACTATCAACGTTGTGAAAGCAAAGATATTTTATTCTTCCCAATTATGGCCTGTAGTAAAAAAAAAAGGCTGCATTGCGCAGCCTCTTTTTTTTAATATTATTTATTTTTTTGTGATAAACCCTTTTTCACGTGCTTCTTTAATAAC
>JAVVFR010000335.1:0-2513 GCA_032250595.1 Bacteroidales bacterium
CTGATAAAGTTATAGCGTATTAACAAATCGATGATGAACACAGAAAAAACGGAACCGGCGCAGGAGAACCAGAAAAGTGTAGCGATAAATATCGATACCATAAAAGAACTGTGGTCAAAAACCTATAACAGGGAAGGGAAACCGGACTGGTCTCATATCTTCAGGTATTATCATAAAGACATTATTTTCCAGGACACCATACAACGTATCGAAGGCCTCGATAATTTCATTGCCATGTGCAACCGGCTTACGAGAAGGACAAAGCAGTTGCAGATGGAGATCCTTTCGATCGCACAAAACGAAAATGTAATTATGTTCGACTGGGTAATGACAATGATGTTTAAGAAATACCCCAATACACCCATCTATGGAGCCACAAAGATTGTACTTGATGAAGAGGGTTTAATAAAAGAACAGCGCGACTATTATGATCTGTGGGGGGATATTTTCAATAAAATACCCCGTTTTGGCAAGATGTACCGTAGGTTTATGTTGAGGAAATTCGGATAGCACTATATGAGAAAGAAAACATACCAATATTTCCGGGCATATAAGTGGTCAAATATCTTTGCCATGATACGGAACAACCGTTTATCCCCCAAGAGCTGCCCCGACGACTTTAAGCAGCGGCTGGTGGTTATAACCGGTGCCACATCCGGCATAGGATATGTCACAGCCCGAAAATATGCTGCCCATGGAGCCAACCTATTGTGCATCAACAGAAACCCGGAAAAATCTGAAAACCTTTGCAGAGAGATCAGGGAAGAGTTTGGTGTTAGCTGCGAATACAGGATTGCCGACTTAAGCAATTTACGCGATATTTTTCGGGTCTCAAAGGAGCTGTCACAGATGTTAGCTCCTATCGATGTGCTGATACACAATGCCGGTGTATACCTCACAAAGCGGGAGTTAACGTCCGATGGGTTGGAGCAGGTTTTTGTGGTGCATTATTTATCCTCCTTCATCATCAATTACCTTTTGATGGACAAGCTCACATTGCAGGACAGGGCGAGAATAATCATGGTAGGTTCCGAAGGGCATCGTTTTGCTGTATGGGGGTTACGGCTTGATGACCTGCAGTGGGAGAAGCGCCGGTATACGGGATTGAAGAGTTATGGATCAGCGAAAACGGCGCAGCTTTTATCGATGCTGATCTTCAGCGAACACTTCAGTAACACAGGGGTAACGATCAACACCATGCATCCGGGGGCTGTAAAAACTGATACAGGAAAAGAGAACGGCAGGTTTTACCGTTGGTTTAAAAAGAACCTTTTCGACAAAACACTACGTTCTCCTGACATCTCGTCTGAAGCACTCTACTACCTAGGAGTTTCTAATGAGGTAGCATGGGTAAGCGGAAAGTTTTTTAACTTAACCACCCTTGAGGAGCCGGCGCCACCGGCTCTGGATAGAGAGGTGGCCGGTGGCCTGTGGGACAAAACACTGGAATTGGCCGGGATACAGCGGCAAAATGAATGAAAATATAGATTGTTAATAATCAGCTTCAATATGAATACATATTCTTACGATACAGTTGTTGTTGGCGGAGGAATTGCAGGCCTCACTGCCTCAACCTACCTGGCACGTCAAGGGAACAACGTTTTGCTTATTGAGAAAAACAAAGAACCTGGAGGGCTGGTCAATACCTTTGTTCACAACGGATTTTATTTTGATGCCGGTGTGAGGGCGCTTCTCAACGCCGGGATTATTTTTACCATGTTAAAAGATTTGAATATTAACCTCGAAGTGGTAAAGAGTCCGGTTTCCCTTGGTATTGAGCATGAAGTGCTGGATATTGAAACCCTTGACAGCCTTTCGGAATACCGGGACCTTTTAAAAAAACTCTACCCGGAGAGTGATAGTGAAATTGATGAGGTCATAAAGATCATTAAAAGAATCATGAAACATATGGATGTGCTCTATGGAATAGAGAATCCGGTATTTAAGAATCTTTTCAGTGACCTCCCCTTTCTATTTAAAAAACTGCTTCCCTGGTTTCCCCGGTTTATTTTTACTGTCAGAAAGATAAACAGCATGAATACACCTGTGGAAGAGTATCTGGCGGCTCTCATCCGGGATCGGTCTTTAAGAGACATTATATCTCAGCATTTTTTTAAGCATACCCCAACTTTCTTTGCTTTAAGCTACTTTTCGCTGTACCTCGATTACTTCTATCCTAAAGGCGGGGTGGGCAAGCTAACGGAGTCGCTGAAAGACAAGCTGTTGGAATATGGCGGGGAGATAAAAACTGAGACCAGAGTCAGCGGTGTGTTTCCCGGGAAGCATCTTGTGACAGATGAACAACACAACAGCTATCACTATAAAAACCTGATCTGGGCTGCCGATCTGAAAACATTATACAAAACAGCTGACACTGAAGCCCTGCAGCCATCCGTAAAAACAAAGATTGAAGAGTCCAAAACAAAGATCTTTCAAAGCAGAGGGGGTGATTCTGTATTCTCCCTCTTTCTGGAAGTAGATGCACCCCCGGAGTATTTCCGGGAGATTGCCCA
>JAVVFR010000336.1:0-2508 GCA_032250595.1 Bacteroidales bacterium
CTTGATGATTTTGACCGGGCGATACAGGCGATGGAAGATATTGAAGGGGTGGAATCGCTGAAAACAGGGATATCGCTTATTCATCAGAAATTATATAAGATATTGGAGCTAAAAGGATTAAAACCTATCGATGCTGTTAATTCAACCTTTGATACTGATTTACATGAGGCAGTGACCAAGATTCCGGCTACTGATGAGTTGATGAAAGGAAAAGTGGTGGATCAGATTGAAAAGGGATACACTTTAAATGATAAGGTTATTCGTTTTTCGAAGGTGGTTGTTGGCAGTTAATAAGCATAATGGAGGATATGCATGGGCAAAAGAGATTACTATGAAGTATTAGGGGTTTCGAAAGAGGCTTCAAATGAAGAGATAAAGAAAGCTTACCGTAAGCAGGCGTTAAAATATCATCCTGATAAAAACCCGGGTGACAACAGTGCTGAGGAGAAGTTCAAAGAAGCAGCGGAAGCTTACGAGGTGTTAAGTAATGTCGACAAACGTCGTAAATACGATCAGTTTGGTCATGCCGGGTTACGCAATGGACAAGGAGGAGGTGGCTTTTCGATGGATATCGAAGATATTTTCAGCCATTTTGGTGATATTTTCGGTGGCAACTTTGGTGGATTTGGCGGCACTTCCAGAGGCCGGTCAAGAAGGGTAAACCGTGGCTCCAATCTTAGAATTATCGTGAAGCTCACTTTGGAAGAGGTTGTTAAAGGTGTTGAAAAGAAGATTAAAGTCAACAAATATGTCAGTTGCTCAGCGTGTCGTGGTACCGGAGCTAAAGATGGCTCGTCATATCAAAGTTGCTCTACTTGTGGTGGTGCCGGACAGGTTACCCGGGTAACAAACACTTTCCTTGGACAGATGCAAACCACTTCTACCTGCCCGTCATGTGGCGGCGAAGGCCAGACTATTGGCAGTAAATGTCATGTGTGTAATGGGAATGGTATTGTTAAAAGTGATGAAGTCATAACCCTCGAAATACCTGCCGGTGTTGAAGAGGGTATGCAACTGTCGTTTAGCGGTAAAGGAAATGCCGGTGCAAGAGGAGGGATCCCCGGCGACCTGATCGTTGTGATAGAAGTGTTGTCACATAAACACCTCGATCGTGAAGGACAAAATCTTATCTATAATCTCTATATTAGCTTCCCCGATGCTGTGCTGGGAACAAATGCTGAAATACCTACCCTGGAAGGAAAAGCACGGATAAAAGTCCCTGCCGGTACACAACCGGGGAAAATATTCCGTCTGAAAGGGAAAGGCCTCCCTTCAGTAAGAAACCACAGCAGAGGTGATATACTGGTGAATGTGAATGTGTGGACACCTCAAAATATCACCAGAGAAGAGAAAAAAATAATTGAAAAGCTAAAAGAGACAGGCAGCTTCGATCCTAAACCTACTGCACGGGATAAGAGCTTTTTCGATCGAATGAAAGAACACTTGAATTAAGAGCAATAGATATGGCATTCTTTGAAACAAAGCACATCAATAAATCATTTACCAACCACCAGGCACTGAAGAATGTCTCTATCTCTGTTCCTGAAAAGAGTATTTTTGGTTTACTTGGCCCCAATGGAGCCGGGAAAACAACACTTATCCGTATCATTAATCAAATTACAGCTCCCGATTCCGGCGAAGTGTGGTTTAATGGAGAAAAATTAAACCAGAAGCATATTGCTCAAATTGGTTATCTCCCTGAAGAACGTGGCCTCTATAAAAAGATGAAAGTTGGAGAACAAGCCCTCTATCTGGCAAAGCTGAAAAACCTCTCCGGTTATGAAGCAAAACGTCAGTTGATCTACTGGTTTAAGAAATTCGACCTGATGCCGTGGTGGAATAGAAAAGTGGAAGAGCTCTCAAAAGGAATGCAGCAAAAAGTGCAGTTTATCGTTACCATCCTTCATAAACCTAAACTCCTCATCTTTGATGAACCGTTCAGTGGCTTCGACCCTGTTAATACCCAAATCCTTAAAAGTGAAATACTTAAGCTAAGAGAAGAAGGCGCTACGGTAATTTTCTCTACACACAATATGGTCTCTGTAGAAGAGATATGCGATCATATCGCTTTGATCCATAATGCGGAGAAAATACTGGAAGGCGAAGTGGATGTCATCAGACAGCAGTTTAGTAAAAAACAGTATGAAATAGCCCTTCTCACCGAACAAAAAGTGCCTGAAACAATTGACGGTATCGATATTCTCAAACAATGGACCGATGATAATTTTTCATGGCTTAGAGTCCAGCTTAATGACCAGACCAATACCAACGAACTGCTTACACGGTTGATTCCTTATGGAAGGATAAGGAAATTTTCGCAAGTGATTCCGGGGATGAATGATATCTTTATCCAACTCGTTAGCAACCCTTCTTAAATCATGACAATATATTTCTATTATGAATAAAATCAGTCTTATCATTAAAAGGGAATACCTCACCAGGGTGAAAAAAAAGTCTTTCGTAATAATGACGCTACTCGGGCCTATTTTGATGGCTGCTGTTATGATC
>JAVVFR010000337.1:0-2505 GCA_032250595.1 Bacteroidales bacterium
TTTGATCGACTTTGTTATGTTGATAAAAAGAGGAGTTAATAGGAATTAAAAGCATACATTTTTGAATTAACTTTTTATTTTTGTTCTGCTGAATTAATGATAATTCTGAATAAAGGGGGTCATTTATCTTTATACTGCATAAAAAAATTATCATTATACATTTATTTTATAACTAGCTTTTAACTATCATTTTGAAAATTTTCAGTTTCAAAATATCTGTTTTAACCTTTTTTCTGACACTGTTTTCAGCATTAGTATCTGCTCAATACACATCATTGAATAATCATACCGGAAGTTTTACCGATGCTGGCAGTTGGGAAAACAACAGTGCTCCTAATCCTGCCGGAATAGATGATGACACAAACATTTATGGATATATTACATGTGATACCGGAATTACTATCAATAAATACAAAACAGTTACGGTTTACGATACACTCCTAATTCATGGAGATTTATTTATAGATCTTGATGCCAATTTTATTATAGAAACAGGTGCGGTTTGTATAATTTATGGAAATGTAACCGCAAAAAATAAAGTGGATTTGGCATTTGGTAGTCATTTTGTTGTTACGGGTAATTTTGATGCTACCGGAGGCCAGACAACTGTTGATATTAATTCGGGAGCCGCCATATATATTTTAGGAACTGTAACTGCTTCAAATTTACCAGAATTGGAATGTGTCAGCGGAACTTCTGATTATATACCGCCGGGAGATATAAATTGTGCTCGTGGGGACATTATTTCTCTTGAAGATAATGAAAATAATGATGATGGGATTTATGATTTTTTTGTTGGTGGTGACGAACTAAAGGGAGTTACTCCGGTGTATACTGAACTTTGCGGGATTACAGATATTACAATTTCTGCACTATTTAACCGAGGGACAAATTATACCTGGCTTGATTCGCTGGGAATAACCGTTGGAACGGGTACGAGTTTTACCACCGACCAACCCGGAGAATATTATGCAACCTTTCAATATAAAGATGAAACAGTAACAACATACCGTGCAAAAGTAGTAACTCCAAATATGAATGCAACGGTTAATTCAACAGATGTTACCTGTCCGGGGAATTCTGACGGAACAATAACTATTTCAAGTCCTTCAGGAGGAAGCGGAACATATGAATATACCATTAATGGTGATATTGGATGGCAATCGTCGGGAAATTTTACCGGATTAACCAATGGAATTTATGATGTTAGAATAAGGGATGCTGTTTCTTTATGTGAGAAAATACTGAATAGTGATCTTGAAATAGTAAGCACCGACGTTACTCCACCTACTATTACTTGCCCCAATGATATTACAATTACAGCCGATGCCGGAACTTGCGAGGCTACCGGAATTTCTTTGGGTACACCGGTTACTTCTGATAATTGCAGCGTCGCCTCTGTTATAAACGATGGAAGTGAGCCTTATTCAATGGGAACAACCACAATAACCTGGACAGTTGCTGACGTAGCCGGTAATACAGCAAATTGTACTCAAAATATTACTGTTGTACCTTTCGATACAATTGACATTGAAGTGGTTGATTTTAGCGATGATTGTCAAAGTGGCGAAACAGGAACGACAACAATTACCTGGGATATTTCGAAAACAGGAGGTACAAATGATTGGACTTTTAATTATACCGTAAAAGAAGGATCAACAACTGTTGCTTCAGGAACAGGTATTGCTGCCAGCGGAAATACTCAGGTGTCGTACATCGTAACCAATGAGGCTGGATCAATAAAAATATTTACCATTAACATTACGAATGTTGCTGATGAGTGTAGTACAGCAGAATTAATAACAACTAATAATACCGATGATGTTACACTGTCAGGAGTTCCTGAAACCAGTGAGATATTCAGTAATTAAATAATAATAATAAGGTTAAATTTTAAAATTAAAACAAAGATGAAAAAACTAGCTTTTCTTTTAACTGCGGTTATAATTACCGCTTTGAGCTCAAATGCTTTTGGACAAAGTTCTGGAACAGCTCCAGCACCGGGAGCAATTCACAATTATAGTGTTACTGATCATTCTGGTAGTACTTATGCCTGGTCTGTAACAAGGGGCGATCTCATTACCGTTGCAGTAGCAGCAACACTTACTCCAGCGACGGGAAATTCTATTGATATTGAATGGGCTGACACCGTAACTGTTGGAACATGGTTTTATGTACATGTAGTTGAAGATGATGGATCGTGTACCAATGAAAAGGTATTACCTGTTCAAATTACTGCTAGTCCTTTCTATTTAGTTTTATCCGGAGCAACTGCCTCATGTTACGACGACAATGTAAGTATTACATTAAGCGGAACGGATCCTCAATATAATCATGGTGACGCAACTATAACGTATACGATAACCCCAGCAGGTGTAAATGGAGCAAGCGATGGATATGAATTTAATTTTGTAACTGCATTGTCAAAGTTCTCATCTTCGGTAGGTGCAACTTCTTCGAATGGAACGATGACTGGGACTTTGGTGGAAGTCGATGATGATCAGC
>JAVVFR010000338.1:0-2466 GCA_032250595.1 Bacteroidales bacterium
ACAACATTTTAACAATATGAAAGTATATCAAACCAACGAAGTAAAGAACATTGCACTTATCGGTGGTGCTAAGGCCGGGAAAACTACTCTTGCTGAAGCCATGCTGTTTGAGAGCGGTCAGATTAACAGGAGAGGCACAACCGATGATAAAAATACAGTCTCCGATTATAAAGATATTGAACTGGAAAGAGGGAATTCGGTTTACAGCTCAATCCTTTATTTAGAACATAAAGGGATTAAGATCAATATTATCGACACACCCGGTTTTCAGGATTTTATTGGAGAAATTATTGAAGGTCTTACTCCTGCTGATGTGGCAGTTATGTTGGTCAATGCAAATGAAGGCATACAGGTAGGCACTGAAATAACATGGCGACAATGTACTGCTATGCAGAAACCGGTGATGTTTGTTGTTAACCAACTCGACCATGAGAAGGTCAATGTCAGCGAAACCCTTAATCAGCTCAAGTCTCAGTTTGGGGATAAGGTAATTCAAATGCAATATCCTGTTAATGCCGGACTGGAGTTCAACAGTATTATTGATTTGATCGACATGAAGCTCCTAAAGTATCCGAAAGAGGGTGGTAAGCCTGAAGTGGCCGAGATCCCGGCAGAACTTGCCGGCCAGGCCCAGGAATTGCAGCTCTCCCTTATTGAAGCTGCTGCCGAAGGCTCGGAGTCGCTTATGGAGAAGTATTTTGAGCGTGAAACACTATCCCCTGAAGAGATCAGTGAAGGTATTCGGTTGGGTATGATATCCCGTAGCTTTTTCCCGGTGTTCTTTTCTTCAGCAAAAAAAGATATTGGCACTGTGAGTATCATGGATTTTATCACTGACACAATCCCTTCACCGCAAGATATGCCGGGTCGGAAGGTTGTGAAAGGAAATCAGGTGAAATATGATCCGGTAGGGATCCCTTTGGCACTTGTTTTTAAAACATCTGTTGAACCACATCTTGGGGAAGTGTCCTATTTTAAAGTGTTTTCCGGAGAGATTGTTGAAAGTAACGACTATATGAATGTTACTACCAGTAACAAAGAGCGTATTACGCAGCTCTTTGTGATGTCGGGGAAGAAGCGTGAAAAAGTAGGGAAGATTATGGCCGGGGACATAGGAGCTACCATAAAACTTAAAGAGACCAAAACAAATACTACCCTTGGTGGTCTTAAAGGAGCAACAGACCTTGAAAAAATGACCTTTCCCGAACCTATATTTACCACTGCTGTCAAAGCAGTAAACTCAACCGATGATGAGAAAATGACCGGCTTACTCCATGAAATGCACAATACCGACCCTACACTGCTGGTTAATTATTCACGGGAGTTGAAACAGTTGATCCTTCAAGGACAAGGTGATATGCATATCAATACTGTGAAATGGTATTTCGATAATCAACACAATATAGATATAGAGTTTATGGCTCCGAAGATACCTTATCGTGAGACTATCACAAAATCGGCAAAAGCAAGCTACCGACATAAAAAACAGTCGGGTGGTGCCGGGCAGTTTGGAGAGGTGCACTTGCTGATAGAGCCTTATTATGAAGGTGTTCCTGACCCTAAAGAGTTCTCTGTGAGGGGACGTGATGTGGTAGATCTGCAGTGGGGAGGAAAGCTCGTGATGAATAACTGTATCGTCGGTGGTGCCATCGATGCACGTTTCTTGCCTGCTATCATGAAAGGATTGATGGAACGGATGGAAGAGGGACCACTTACCGGTTCATATGCCAGAGATATTGTTGTTAGCGTGTATGATGGTAAAATGCATCAGGTAGATTCTAATGAGATATCTTTTAAACTGGCCGGCAGGCACGCGTTCTCGGATGCTTTTAAAAATGCAGGCCCGAAAATTATGGAGCCTATCTATGAAATTGAAGTGCTTGTGCCGGAAGAAAAAATGGGTGATGTGATGACCGACTTGCAAGGCAGAAGAGCCGTTATCATGGGTATGGAAGCTGAAGGGAATTTCCAGAAAATAAAAGCCAAAGTGCCACTCGCTGAAATGAACAGGTATAGTACAGCGCTTAGCTCAATTACAAGCGGAAGGGCTACCTTTGGATTGAAATTCTCTGAATATGCTCAGGTGCCCGGCGATGTTCAGGCAAAACTGCTGAAAGCCTACGAAGAACAACAACAAGAAGATGATTAATATCAAAAATTATAACTCCTTGCTTAAACCCGTCGGAACATTTCTTTTGACGGGTTTTTTTAAGAAGATGTTAAAAATTGATTGTGCTGAGAATGATAAACTCTTTTTTAGTAAATTTCGCAAAATTTAATAGGAAAAATATGAAAAAATACCTCCTTGTACTTGTTATTGCTATCAGTATCAACCTCCATGCACAAAATAATGACAAAGGCATCAATTTTTTTGATGGGACCTTTGCCGAGTTGATGGAAAAAGCAAATAAAGAAAACAAAATTATATTTATCGATGCCTACACAACATGGTGTGGGCCATGTATC
>JAVVFR010000008.1:0-14398 GCA_032250595.1 Bacteroidales bacterium
GGCCTCGACGACCGCTTCGACTTTATCCTGATGAACAACAACCTTATCAACGGCCTTAACCATTACCAATACCTCCCTAATTCATACAAAAGCATAGGAAATGACGGGAATCATTTTAACCAATCAATTAACGCCCCTACCAATAACTCAGTGCCGCCTAATGTTCTACAAGCTCTATACGATAATTCCGACCATCTTCCGGTGATGGCAAAAATCATCGTTGACCAGCATTTCACCTATATAGCAAACGTCAATCCTCCGGTAAAAGGATACGCTATTATTGAAAATGGTAAATTAACTGTAAAAGCAACAAATATCAGCAGTTATAACAGCATAAAGCTTTTTGATATGCAAGGACGTATTATTCTCCATAAAACTTTAACAACATACGACAATTCTCCTGCTGTAACAAACCTTCCTCCTCTAAAAAACGGAATCTATATTGTGGTTTTACAAAGTGATTATCTGCCCGGATACACCATTAAGGTAGTCGGTAACGCACGATAACTAAATTTATCGTACTATATGCAAAATTTCAATGATTTTTCTTTATCTTTATCAACTAAAACACAAAATATCCTGCTATGAAAAATAAGCTATCTATTAACAAAGGATTATTGACTGTATTTATTATTTCAGCCATATTATCTTCTTGTGTCCCTGCCAGAGTGCTTACCGAATGTAAAGCCTCTCAGGAACGTTGTCTGGAAGAGAACACAAAGCTTGCAGACGAGCTAAATCAGATGAAACTATCATATAATGAAACCCTGGAACAGTATGAAAGGTTACAGAAAGACCATAAAGGGATGGTGAAAGACACTGCTATCTTAGGTTCAGCATGGCGCTTAGAGGTTTTAAAAAATGAACAGCTTAATAAGACCTACGAATTATTGCTGCAAAAAAACAAAGAGCTGCTTTCTACGAATCAATCAGAGACAGCAAAGTTACAGACTGAATTGGAGAAGACACAGGAGCGGTTGATCAAAAAAGAAGATGTGTTGAATAAAATGGAGTTAGAGTTACTCTCTATGAAGTCGGAACTGGAAAAACTTGAAGAGCAGTTAAAAGCCAAGGAACAGAATTTAACTATTGCAGCAGAAGAGCTTAAGCAAAAAGAGAAACGGGTATATGAGTTGCAAAAAGTGCTAACAGAAAAAGACTCCATCGTTAATGCATTAAAGAACAAAGTGTCTGCTGCTTTGTATAGTTTTTCAGACAAAGGATTAAGTGTAGAAGAACGCAATGGCAAGGTATATGTCTCTATGGAGAACAAGCTGCTTTTCAGCAGTGGTAGTTCAAAGGTGGGCAGTGAAGGAGAGAAAGCGCTTATTGAGCTGGCCAAATTACTGGAACAGAACAAAGACATCAATGTATTGGTGGAAGGGCATACTGATGATGTACCCTATACCGGTTCAGGACAGATCAAAGACAACTGGGACCTGAGTGTTCTGCGCGCCACAGCTATCGTGAGGATATTGGTCGACAACAGTGATATCGACCCAAAACGCCTTACCGCTGCCGGACGCAGTAAATATATCCCCGTTGCTGAAGGGACATCAGCTGAAGCCAGGGCGAAAAACCGCCGTACAGAGATCATTCTCACACCTAAACTTGACGAACTTTTCAAAATAATTGAAACAAACTAATATTGAAAATTTCCATTCATCTGGTTTTTGATGAAGAAAAAATAACAATTCTCTTTTTTTAGATATATGATAATAGTTGACAACACTTTCGTTTCCCATGAACTGTTGGAGTCTTGTTTTGTATGTGATATCCATAAATGCAAAGGCATCTGTTGTATTGAAGGAGATGCAGGAGCTCCACTGGAAGAAGAGGAGATCGCTGTTTTGGAGGATTATCTGGATGCCATCAAACCTTTTATGGAAAAAGCTGGTATTGAGGAAGTTGAAAAATCGGGCGTTTTTGATTACGACCAGGATGGCTCCTATGTCACTCCTCTGATCGACAATCGTGCATGTGCATTCGTTTGGAATAATGAAGGTATTGCTTTATGCGCCATTGAAAGAGCATGGCAAGCAGGGAAGATACCTTTTCGTAAACCTATCTCCTGTCATCTCTATCCTATCCGTATCAATAAACTTAAGTCGGCAGAAGCTGTTAACTACCATGAATGGAACATCTGTAACGACGCTGTAAAAAAAGGGAAGGCGGAAAAAGTGCCCCTGTATCAATTTCTCAGGGAACCTCTTATAAGAAAATACGGACAACAATGGTACGAAAAACTGAGCAACAGCATGAACGGCAATAATAACCCGTAACCCGGTGATTATTTACTGTTCATGGTTTCCCATATCTGTTCCGGGGTAATGGGTAGCCTCTTACCGATAAACTTACAACCATCTTGTGTAACAAGAATATCATCTTCAAGTCTTATACCGCCAAAATCTTTATATGACTCTATTTTGTCATAGTTAAGGAACTGCGGGAATTTCTGTTCTTTTTTCCAGATATCTATAAGTGCAGGAATAAAGTATATCCCCGGTTCGTTGGTAATCACAAACCCAGGTTTCAGTGCTCTTCCCATTCTCAGATAGGCTGTGCCAAACTGCTTGATACGAGAAGTTTGCTCATCGTATCCAACAAAGTCTTCTCCCAGGTTTTCCATATCATGCACATCCAGGCCCATCATATGCCCTAATCCGTGTGGAAAGAAGAGCGCATGAGCCCCGGCCTTGACAGCCTCTTCGGGATCTCCTTTCATGAGCCCTAAAGCTGTTAGCCCTTCAGCAATCTCTTTGGAGGCATGCAGATGGATATCCTGGTAGGTCACTCCCGGTTTAATGCGTTTGAAAGCGCTGTTGTTGGCATGCATCACAATATTATATATCTCCAACTGCCGTGTGGTGAATTTACCTCCTACCGGTATGGTCCGTGTGAAATCAGACGCATAATGCAATAATGATTCGGCACCGGCATCCACCAAAAGCATATTACCCTTTTTTAACTCAAGGCTATGATCATGATTGTGCAATGTTTCACCATGTTGTGACAGAATAACCGGAAACGATGCCATGCCTCCGTGTTTTATTGCTATCCCCTCTATCGTTCCTGCAATAACCTGCTCATGTTGTCCCGGAAATGCCATCTTCATAGCCGTTATATGCATCTCATACCCTATGGCTGCTGCCATCTCTAACTGTTCAATCTCAAACTCTTCTTTTACCGAGCGCAATGCAACAACACTCTTTATCAATTCTACTGAAGCTTGCGACCTTGTCTCTTCCAAACCAATACCTAAAATATCCTGAAACAACAACTTGTTTTCTGCACGATACTGTGGAAGATAGTGTATTGTTCTTCCTGCATTCTTAGCTTTTTCAAGATGTGTACGCAGATGCCTGTAAGGCTCTACGTGATCAACACCTGCTTTTTTACCCCGCTCCTTCATTGACTCCTGCGGCCCCATCCAAATGATGTCATCAATCGTTAAGTCGTCACCAAATAAGTACTCCTTACCTTCGTCAATATCAATAATTCCTGCGAGGCTTTGAAAATCCAGACCAAAAAAATAGAGAAAATCACTGTCTTGACGCCAATGATAAGTGTTTGCAGGATAGTTCATAGAAACATCTATATTTCCCGGGAGAAAGATCAATCCACCATTGATGGGTTGTTTTAACTTTTCTCTTCTTCTCTGATAAACAACTGGTTCAAACATAATCGTACTATTATTGGTTTTACATTAACATTATTTGTTCTATCTCTTCTGTCTCAACCGGCAGATCTTTAAACATATCTATCGGCTTATCATGCGTAATCAAGAGATCCGTTTCAATTCTGACCCCTATCTGCTCTTTAGGAATATATATACCCGGCTCACAAGATACTACCATCCCTGCCGTAAGCGCTGCCTGCTTCTCCCCGGGATCATGTACATCAAGCCCTATATGATGCGACAACCCATGTGGAAAATAGAATTGCCATAATGGCTTTCCCGGTTCCTTAAAGGTTTTTGCCTCTTCAACAGTAAAAAGTTTCAGCCTGATCATTTCCTCCTCTAAAATAGGAATAATTTCTTTATAAATACCCTCTATTGAATTTCCTTCTTTAAAAAGTGGGATAATATTTTTATATGCTTTCAAAACAGCACTGTACACCTCTTTCTGGCGGGGAGAGAATTTTCCGTTCACGGGAATGGTTCTCGACAGGTCACTGCTGTAATTTTTATATTCGCAGCCAAAGTCCAACAAAACAAGATCCCCATCTTTACATAGTGCATTGTTGCTATGGTAATGCAAGAAGGTAGCGTTTTTTCCGGATGCTATGATTGGATGGAATGCATTGCCATTGGCTTTATTTATCATGAATTCATGCTCAATCTCCGCTTGTATTTCGTATTCATATACCCCGGGCTTAATAAATTTCATGACACGGTAAAATGCGGAAGCAGTTATATCACAAGCTTTCTTAATAAGCGCTTGCTCTGACGCTTCTTTATTTTGTCGTATTTTTGAGAGCTTCGGTGCTAATCGTGCATAGCGGTGAAAAGGATACTTTTCCATCAGTTCTTTCCCAAGCCTTATATTTCTGGAAGCAACATCAGGATTGAATTTGGGTTGTTCATTATCATTCAAATATACTATTGCAGCATATTGCATTGTTTCCTGAAGTACAGCCTCAAATTCATCGAGCCACATAACAGTATCAATACCACTGATAGCTGAAGCTTGCTCTTTTTTGAGCTTCTGCCCTTCCCATTGCTCCAATATATCATTAGGCCGGAGCAAAAAAAGCACCTCGCGATACCGGTCAACAGGGCAATTAGGGAAGATGAGCAATATCGATTTCTCCTGTTCAATACCGCACAAATAATAGAATCCGGAGTCCTGACGATATGGATAGTATTGATCTCCATTGCGCGGCATCTGGTCGCTGCTGAACAATATGCTCATACTGTTAGGTTCCAATATTGCCGTAAGTTGTCGGCGCTTATTCGTGAAGAAAACTCCGTCTGTCATGTGATCTTATTAGCAACTGTTAATTTATAATCAATAAAAATTATAATCTGCAAAGAAAAAATCCATAAAAAAAAATATATTTGTTTACCTTGCAGTAAATAAAAACATTTGTGTTTGAATTTGAAAGTGAACCATACTTATTACAAAAGAACTAATTTTATTTTGATTATCATAATAGTACAAAACAATTTTATACGTAAAAACGGAAATTATGAGCAGTAAACTGTTTAAAGCAGCTTCCATCACCAAAAAAGTAACGATGGCCCTGGCAGGGGTCTTCTTAATACTTTTTCTGTTGGTACATCTGGGTATCAATCTAACCCTGCTGCGCAATGATGACGGAGCCTGGTTTAGTGCAGCGTCAAACTTTATGAGCACCAATTATATAGTGAAAGTTTTTGAGATCATACTGATTGCCGCTTTCCTTATCCATATCCTTATTGGCATTATGCTAACCATTCAAAACTGGCTGGCACGTCCAAAAAGGTATTACAGAAGGAATAAATCGAAGACTTCTTTTATGTCGAAATATATGTTTTATACCGGTGGGATCGTTTTGATCTTTCTTTTTTTGCATTTCATGAGTTTCTATTTTGTGAAGCTCGGTATTGTTACCCCACCAGAAGGTATCGACCGGCATGATTTTTATACGATGGCCATCCTGCTGTTCAGTAATAAGCTCTATTCTATCCTCTATATTGTGGCATTGATAGTACTCGCAATCCATCTGAACCACTCTTTTCACTCCGCTTTTCAAACATTTGGGTTCAACCACAATAAGTATTACACTTTAATAAAAGGAATAGGGACTGCTTATGCTGTAATAGTGGTTGCCGGGTTTATCATCATTCCGGTATATTTTATGTTTTTTTATCAATAATTCGCAAACAATACATTTACTATGGATATAACATTTGATGCAAAGATTCCGGAAGGGCCATTGGCAGAGAAATGGTCAAATTTCAAGGGTTCATGTAAGCTGGTAAGCCCGGCCAACAAGCGCAAGATAGACATCATTATAGTGGGCACGGGATTAGCCGGAGCATCGGCTGCAGCAGCGCTGGGTGAGTTGGGGTATAATGTGAAGATCTTCTGTTATCAGGACAGCCCACGTCGTGCACACAGTATAGCTGCGCAAGGGGGTATCAATGCTGCCAAGAACTATCCAAATGACGGCGACAGTGTATGGCGATTGTTTTTCGACACCATCAAGGGAGGCGATTATCGTGCCCGGGAAGCGAACGTATACCGGCTGGCAGAGGTGAGCAATGCTATCATCGACCAGTGTGTAGCCCAGGGTGTTCCTTTTGCCCGCGACTATGGCGGTTTGCTCGACAACCGTTCTTTTGGTGGAGCACAGGTATCGCGTACCTTTTATGCCCGTGGACAGACCGGCCAACAGCTGCTGCTGGGTGCCTACGGGGCACTGAGCCGACAAATAAACAAAGGCACTGTTACACTATACAACCGCAGAGATATGCTCGACGTAGTGATGGTCAATGGTAAGGCACGTGGTATCATAACCCGTAACCTTATCACCGGGGAGATTGAAAGACACTTCGGACATGCCGTGGTGTTAGGTACCGGTGGATATGCCAACGTTTTCTTCCTCTCTACCATGGCTATGGGATCCAACGTATCGCCTGCATGGCAGGCTTATAAGAAAGGTGCCCTGTTTGCTAATCCCTGTTTCACACAGATACACCCTACCTGTATCCCTGTGCATGGTAACTTCCAGTCGAAGCTGACACTGATGAGCGAGAGCCTCCGGAACGACGGAAGGATATGGGTACCTAAAAAGAAAGAGGACGTAGAACGGCTTAGAAAACGAGATATCCGCCCTATGGATATTCCTGAAGAAGACCGCGACTACTATCTGGAACGCCGCTACCCTGCTTTTGGAAACCTGGTGCCACGTGATGTAGCCTCCCGCGCCGCCAAAGAACGTTGTGATGCCGGCTATGGCGTAGGCACCACCGGGCTGGCCGTGTATCTCGATTTTGCCGATGCTATCAAACGCCTTGGAAAAGAGACCATTGAAGCACGCTACGGGAACCTCTTCCAGATGTATGAACAGATCGTCGACGACAACCCCTATGAGACTCCTATGATGATATTCCCTGCTGTGCACTATACCATGGGAGGGATATGGGTAGACTATGAGCTTATGACCCACCTGCCCGGATTGTACGCTATCGGCGAGGTGAACTTCTCCGACCATGGCGCTAACAGACTCGGTGCTTCCGCCCTTATGCAGGGCCTTGCCGATGGATATTTCGTGCTGCCGTATACCATCGGTAACTACCTGGCAAACGAGATACATACCAAACGTATGACCACCGAAGAACCTGAGTTTGTCGAAGCAGCCAGCATGGTGGAAGAACGGCTGAACAAAATCATGGCAATACAAGGCTCGCAAAGTGTTGATACCATCCACAAAAAACTTGGGAAAGTAATGTGGGAATATTGTGGAATGGCAAGAAATAAAGAGGGGCTGGAGAGAGGCCTTGCTGAGATACCCAAGCTAAAAGAAGCGTTCTGGAACGATGTAAGGGTGGCAGGTAAGCTGGATGAGTTTAACCCGGAGATAGAGAAAGCATCCCGTTTGGCCGACTTTTTGGAACTTGCCGAGTTGATGATGCATGACGCCATTGAACGTAAAGAGTCATGTGGCGGACATTTCCGTGAAGAGATGGCTACGGCAGAAGGAGAAGCGAAAAGAGATGATACGCATTTTACCCATGTGGCTGCATGGCATTACAACGGCGATCAGCAGCCTGTGAAACACTTAGAACCGCTCATCTTCGAGTCGGTCGAATTAAAACAACGTGATTATAAATAGGAATAATGGATGTTATCAATAAAAAAATTACATATACTATGGACCTCACATTAAAAATATGGCGTCAGGCTAACGCGGAATCCAAAGGTAAGATGGTTACTTACCATATCACTGACATCTCCCCGGACAGTTCATTTTTCGAGATGATGGATTCCTTAAATCAACAGCTGATAGGCAAAGGAGAGGATCCTGTGGCCTTTGACCACGACTGTCGTGAGGGCATCTGTGGCACCTGCAGCCTGTTTATCAACGGCAGGCCACACGGGCCGGTGCCGGGCATCACCAGCTGTCAGCTCCATATGCGTTCGTTCAACGACGGTGATGTAATATATATTGAGCCATGGCGCGCGAAGGCTTTCCCGGTGATCAAAGACCTTATCGTAGACCGTAGCGCTCTGGATAAGATCATCCAGAGTGGTGGGTATATCTCCGTAAACACCGGCAGCAGCCCCGATGCCAATACGATCCCTGTGAACCGTTTCGATGCAGAACGTGCCATGGATGCCGCAGCATGTATCGGCTGCGGAGCCTGTGTGGCAGCATGTAAAAACGCTTCTGCCATGCTCTTTGTATCTGCCAAAGTAGCACACCTCGGATTCCTGCCGCAAGGCAAAATAGAAGCTTCAAAACGTGTGCAAATGATGGTCAGGGAGATGGATAAACTCGGCTTCGGTAACTGCAGCAATATGTACGCCTGTGAGTTCGAATGCCCCAAAGAGATTAAACGTCTCAATATCGCATTCATGAACAAATCCTTCCTGAAAGCTAAAATCTGTGATGAGAAGGAAGTGGGATAATATCAATGCTTTGCATTGAAATCTATACTTGCAAAGATGAAGCATGTGAAAAACTTACAAGTGAAAATACATGTTGAATAATCCCTACAACCTCTTCTCATAATACCGCTCAACTGTCACGGCATCCGCCAAGGAGTAATATGCACCTTTCTCCGTCAGGTCCATACGGATAAGATCGAGCATGATAAAATTTACCATGATCTTTTCGGCTAAAAACCTTGGTATCCGGGCATGTTTACTGAATGCTGATACCGTTATCGTTTTGTTTTCTCTCAGGTATCTCATCAGCCACTCCTCAGGCTGCGAATACCTCACGGTAACTCCACTTTTTAACTTCTTTTGTTGCCATAGTTTTAGCAACACATTATTGGCGGGGAGCACCTGATCATTTTTCCTTACAAACGCTATGTATTTACCATTTTTATCGGGTGCAGTATGGGGTATCTGCTCTGAACGTTTTATCTTTGCATAGAGTACGATTTTCCCTTCCACCTCAAACAGCTTACTGGAGAACGTCACCTCCGGCCTACTGTACATCTGTGCAGCAGCTTCGAGCATATAAAACTCCTCATCACTACGCACTCCGGCAATAGCACCGTTGTCTTTCACCCCGATAAGCAGCACTCCTCCATCGGTGTTGGTAAAAGCCACGATAGTACGGGCAAGTTTTTTAGCATCGGTGATCTCAAACTTAAAATCGAGTTGCTGGTGCTCCCCTTCGGCAATAAGCTTTTCAAGTAACTTATTGTCCGGTTCCGGGTATCGCTCACCGGATTTCACAACAAACCTATATCGAGTTTTGCCGCTTCTGTCATCATATCACTGTCCCATGGCGGCTCAAAGGTCAACTCTATCTCTACCTCTTTCACCCCATCGATAGCTTTCACCCGTTCGTAAACCTCCTGTGGCAAACTCTCTGCCACCGGACAGTTAGGACTGGTGAGTGTCATCTGTATATAAACAGTGGCATGGTCACGGATATCAATTTCATAGATCAGTCCCAGATCATAGATATTTACCGGGATCTCAGGGTCAAAAATTTCCCTGAGCGCCTCCATAACCGTTTTTTGCATGTCAAGATTTTCCATTTCATCCTCCTCTATTTTGTTTTGCCTGAAAAACGACACCATACAGTTTTATCTGTTTTATCATTGCCAACAAGCCATTGGAGCGTGTTGGAGAGAGATGATCTTTCAGTCCCAGTTTGTCGATAAAACCGAGGTCAGCAGCAGCAATATCCTCAGGTCGCTCTCCGGAGAACACATGTACCAGTATTGCAGCAATACCCTTTGGTATAGCGGCATCGCTGTCGGCTGTGAACGTCACCAACCCATCGTCAAGGAAGGCATGCAGCCATACCTGCGACTGGCACCCGGAGATCAGATACTGCTTTGTCTTGTAATTCGCATCCATAGGCGGCATCGACTTGCCCAGCTCTATTAGATAGTTGTACCTGTCCATCCAGTCGCCAAACTGGTTAAACGCCTGTACGATCTCCGCTCCTTTTTCTTGTATTGAACTCATAATCCAGGTTTTTGGTGTTATGTCAACATATCGATAGCCATCTTCAGACTGTCAATAAAAATATCGACCTCCTCTTTGGTGTTGTACATTGCAAAAGATATCCTCACAGTACCGGGTAGTTGATAGAAATCCATCAACGGCTGTGCACAGTGATGTCCTGTTCTTGCTGCTACACCGGTCTTGTCGAGGATCATGCCTATGTCGTAAGGATGTATATTGTCGACGACAAAAGATATCACCCCTGCCTTATTCGCTGCTAATCCAATGATCTTCACACCATCAAAGGCACTGAGTCTCTCTGTGGCATAATGCAGCAGCTCCTCTTCGATAGCCGCGATTTTTTCATAGGATACCGCTTCGATAAACGATATTGCCTTCCCCAACGCTAAGGTGTCACCTACGTTAGGGGTTCCTGCTTCAAACTTAAAAGGGATATCATTATAGGTAGTATTCTCAAAACTCACCCTGTCTATCATCTCTCCACCGCCCTGGTAGGGTGGCAGCCGTTCGAGGAGCTCTTCTTTTCCATAGAGGGCACCAATTCCCATTGGAGCATACATTTTATGGCCGGAAAAACAGTAAAAGTCGGCATCGAGCTCCTGCACATCAACACGGGTATGTGCAATGGCCTGCGCTCCATCAACAAGCACCAATGCGCCGTTTTTGTGCGCCAGATCAATAATCTCTCTCACAGGAAGTATCGTCCCCAGTGCATTGGAGATATGTGCTATAGCCACCATCCTGGTTTTCCTGTTGATGATTGATGCAGCTTTATGCATATCCAGCTCCCCATTGGGGGTAACGGGAATGGTGCGGATAATTGCCCCGTGGGCATTGATCTGCCACGGAACAATATTAGAGTGATGCTCCAGGGTGGTAAGCACGATCTCATCCCCTTCCTGGATCTCCTGGCGGCCAAACGAAGAGGCGACAAGATTGATCGATTCCGTAGTGCCCCTGGTAAAGACAATCTCCCGCTCGGTTCTTGCATGGATAAACCTTGCTATCTGCTTCCTTACCCCTTCATAATCATCCGTAGAGATTTGACTCAGGAAGTGAACACCCCGGTGAATATTGGCATTTTGCTCCCGGTAGTAGTTCGCCAAAGCATCAATAACCATCTCCGGCTTTTGTGTGGTGGCAGCATTGTCGAAATATACAAGAGGCTTACCGTTCACCAGCCTGGTGAGGATAGGGAAGCAGTTTCGTATTTCTTTTTCAGATTTCAACAGTATAGAAATTATGTTTATGTAAAGAAAAAAAGTATGAAGAGTCTATACTTTGCTCATATCAATTTTAAAATCAATCACCTCATCGCGGCAATGGAGAACGCACTGATCACAGATAGAGAGCTCTCCCTTCAACCGCCGTTCAATCATATCTTCGGTCCGTTCCCGTAGTTCAGGGAGTGTCATTTTCATGGCTATCTCTGCAGCAAATGCATACATCAGCAACATACGGGCATTGCGCTCGCAGATGCCTCTGGTCCTGAGATAAAATAACGCATCTGTGTCAAGCTGTCCTACTGTAGCACCATGAGAGCACTTCACATCGTCGGCATAGATCTCCAGAAATGGATTGGTGTCGATCCTGGCGGTGTCGGTAAGGGTGATATTACGGTTGCTCTGATAAGCAAGGGTCTTTTGCGCATCGCGCCTAACAAGGATATGCCCGTTGAAGGCAGCGCTCGCATTTTCATCAATAATACCTTTAAACAACTCGTTGCTATAGGAATCAGGTTTGGCATGGTCTACAAAGACCCGGTTATCCACATGCTGGTTTCTATCCATAAGATACAACCCGTAAATATTTGCTTCCGCCTTGCTGCCATCGATAGTAACGCGGGTCTCGTTACGGATAAGGCCTCCATTGAACGTCAGGGTGTTGCTGGTAAGACGGCTGTAGTCCGATAAATGAAAATAGTTGTTGTTGATAAGCGTACAGTCATCGTCCTTGTTTTGTAGCTTATAATGATCAATCTCTGCATTTTCACCAACCACCACCTCTGTTACAGCGTTGGTAAAATTATTTTTATGAAGGATAGAGTCGTCGCAGTGCACTAATGTCAGCTTTGCATTTTTTCCGATAATCACCAGATTGCGGGGTTGAAGAAAAAGGTCTTCCTCCTCATTCACGATATTTACCATCTGTATCGGTTTTTTCACTTCCACCCCATCGGGTACATAGACGAAAATGCCATCCATAGCGAAAGCAGTATTGAGTGCCTCCAGTGCGCCGGTTTCGATATTGGCATATTTGCCGTAATGTTTTTCAAACAACTCCGGGAACTGCAATCGCGCTGCCTGCATCGATCCTACATAGGCCCCTCCGGGCAGTGTGGAGAGCGGGCTTTTTTCCCACACATACCAGCCGTTGAGCTGGGTAAACAGATAGGTCTCGAAATTGTGTATCTCACATTGAAAGATTTTACGGATATCAACGTGCTCATCAGAGGGTACCAGGTTGTAGGTGTAAGGTATCGCGAGCTTGGGAGAGAGATCGGTATATTTCCACGACTCAAGCTTCTTGTGAGGGAAGCCCAACCGAAGAAACGAATCCATCGCCTTGTCTCGTAATCGCTGATAATAGCCGTTTCCCGCTACTTCATTGAGGTATTGTTTATTATCGTCATACCGGGTTTTTATATTGTCAGGTGTGAGCAACAGTTCCATCATTATTAAATTTTATTGTTGTTATGCCTTCTGCATCTCTTTGATCCAATCATATCCTTTATTCTCCAGCTCCAGCGCCAGCTCTTTGCCACCGGAGATAGCTATTTTCCCATTGTAGAGCACATGCACAAAGTCGGGAATGATATATTCAAGCAGCCGCTGGTAGTGGGTGATCACGACAAAGGTATTGTCGGGCCGGCGTAACTTATTGACACCGTTGGCCACGATCTTCAAAGCATCAATATCCAGGCCAGAGTCGGTCTCGTCGAGGATAGCCAAATCGGGCTCCAGCATCGCCATCTGGAAAATCTCGTTTCTTTTTTTCTCTCCTCCGCTAAACCCTTGATTAACCGAACGGTTGGTAAGGTCATCGTGGATCTCTACCAACGCTTTCTTCTCGTTCATATATTTCAAAAACGCTGCCCCGGACATAGCTTCTTGATTACGATATTTACGTAATTCATTGACCGCTGTTCGCATAAAATTTATCATGCTCACCCCGGGTATCTCCACAGGATATTGAAAGCCCAGGAAAATACCTTTCCGTGCACGGTCCTCAATAGTGTTGTCGAGTAAATTCTTACCCTTATATAAAATCTCTCCTGCAGTTACTTCAAAATTCTCATGGCCGGCAATAACATTTGCCAATGTGCTTTTACCCGTACCATTAGGCCCCATAATAGCATGTACCTCCCCCGGCTTGGCTGTGAAATCAAGCCCCCTGATAATTTCTTTCCCTTGTATGCTGACATGTAAATTGCTGATTTTTAACATCCTGGTATCTATTTTTAGTTATTGTATTTTTATTCTGAAAACATAACATCTTTTACCCAACAGAGCCTTCAAGGCTTATCGACAAGAGCTTTTGAGCTTCAACAGCAAACTCCATAGGTAATTTATTCAGTACCTCTTTGGCATATCCATTCACTATTAATCCGATAGCATTTTCGGTATCTATCCCCCGCTGGTTACAGTAAAAGAGCTGATCGTCGGAGATCTTGGAGGTGGTAGCTTCGTGCTCGATAACAGAAGAGTCATTCTCTGATTTGATATACGGGAAAGTATGGGCACCACATTGATCGCCCAACAGTAGTGAATCACATTGAGAGAAGTTTCTGGCATTTTTGGCATTTTTCGCTACCCTTACCAGTCCCCGGTAACTATTATTACTCTTCCCTGCGCTGATACCCTTGGAGATGATAGTGCTCCGGGAATTTTTCCCCAGATGAATCATTTTAGAACCGGTATCAGCCTGCTGGTAATTGTTGGTGACAGCCACACTGTAAAACTCTCCCACAGAATTATCCCCCATAAGGATACAGCTGGGATATTTCCAGGTTATCGCCGATCCTGTCTCTACCTGTGTCCAGGATATCTTTGCGTTTTGGCCACGACAAAGGCCTCTCTTGGTAACAAAGTTATAGATGCCCCCTTTCCCATTCTTATCACCGGGATACCAGTTTTGCACGGTAGAGTATTTCACTTCCGCATCACGTTCACTGATGATCTCCACCACAGCAGCATGTAGCTGGTTCTCGTCGCGCATAGGTGCGGTGCAGCCCTCCATATAACTAACGTAAC
>JAVVFR010000009.1:0-14350 GCA_032250595.1 Bacteroidales bacterium
GTCTAATGCTATTTTCAATGGTGCGCGACAAACGATAGACACCTTTACCGGGCGCTGGATATTCCACTCTGTTCCTTCGTTTGTTGAACGATTTGCATCGCGCTGCCTTGAGTTGGCTTTTCGAATCCCTTTGCAACCTGCTCGTCAGGCTAGAGTTAAGAATCGTTATGGAGAAAACCTTGGACGATTTCTATATTTGTTGTTGAAAGGGGCCTTTGTAGACGCGTGGTGGTTACTCCGTCGAGTCATTATTCCAACAAGCGACATCAACCGTTATGAATTATACGTGTCTATCCTTAAGCTCAATAGTCATGATAACGACAATGAACCTATTAGTTTGAAGGTAGAACATGGGTAATGCTGTTTCAAAGATGGTATCGCGCTCCTTGTTGAACCTTCAGTTGAGGTGGTACGGGAGGTTGCAGGAGAAGTTTAATCGAGACCTTTCATTCTCGGAGGCATCAAAAAGATTTCCGGGGCGTAATGATCTGCATGCTTATATGCATCATCATTTTTATAACCTGAGCCCATCTAAGGTCCGTGATCACCGTATGTATTACAAACAGGATCATCGTGGCTTTGGGGAAGATGCCCTTCATGCCATGTGGTTTACACTACTGAGAGAATTCAATCCGCAGCAGTGTCTAGAAATAGGCGTCTATCGAGGCCAAGTCATCTCGCTTTGGGCACTGATTGCCCAAAACATTGGCTTTCCCTGCAATGTGCATGGTATCTCACCATTTACTTCGGTAGGCGATGAAGTAAGCGTCTATATGGAAAGAATCAATTACTATGAGGATACTCTGCACCACCACATCCATTTTGGTTTGAGTGCCCCCACTCTGATTTGTGCTTTTTCAACGGACTCGGAGGCATTGGCACATATTCGCTCCCGTCGCTGGGATCTTATTTATATTGATGGCAATCATGATTACGAAGTGGCGCTGGCGGATTACGAAATATGCAAAGCCAACCTTGCAGATGACGGTTTGCTGGTGATGGATGATTCAAGCATGTATACCGATTATAAGCCACCCCGCTTTTCCTTTGCAGGGCATCCTGGGCCGTCGCGGGTTGTTCAGGAACGTGCGATGAAGGAACTTTGTTTTGTTGGGGGAGTAGGCCACAATAATGTTTTCATGAAGCCATGACATTGGGAGGTTGTTCTATATGACTCAGTCGTCGATTGTATACTCCGTTGGGTTACTGATTTTATGGAGCGTCAGTAAGAGCGGTTCGACAACGTCTAATGGACAATTGGCATGAAATTATTAGTGGTAGGCGGAGCAGGGTATATCGGCTCGCATATGGTCAAACGATTGCTACGCGATGGGCATGAGATTACGACTTTCGATGATTTTTCTAGTGGACATCGCGATGCTATAGTGGGTGGGGAAGTTGTAGAGGGAAGCTTAACAGATAAAGTGCTGCTTGATGCGCTATTCCGGACACATGGTTTTGATGCAGTTTTTCATTTTGCCTCCTTTATTCAAGTAGGTGAATCAGTCCTTCAACCTGCAAAATATTATCGAAATAACCTTTCTAATACACTCAATCTACTTGATATCATGGTGCGGTATGGGGTGTTGCGTTTTGTGTTTTCTTCTACAGCTGCAGTATATGGTGAACCTCTTCATGTACCGATAGTCGAGACCCATCCCCTCGCACCATTAAATCCTTATGGTACTTCCAAAGCGATGGTGGAGCAGGTGCTCCGAGATTATGAGGATGCTTATCATTTTCACTCAATCTCACTTCGCTATTTCAATGCATGTGGCGCTGATCCAGAAGGAGAGTTGGGTGAACGGCATGAGCCCGAGACGCATTTGATTCCGCTCGCATTACAAGCTGTATTAGGACAGCGAGGGGCTTTGACAGTGTTTGGGCGAGATTATGACACGCCAGACGGAACGTGTATCCGGGATTATGTGCATGTAGAAGATTTATGTCAGGCGCATGTTTTGGCTTTGCATCATCTCATGGACGGTGGAGTTGGTGACGTATTCAATTTAGGCAATGGCGCGGGGTTCTCGGTCGCGGAGATAGTGGCCGCGGTCGAGAGGGTAACAGGCTGTAAAGTGCCCATCATTGAGGGATCACGTCGCGCTGGAGACCCTGCTTGCTTGGTGGCTGATGCTAGCAAAGCTAGACGTGTGCTGGGCTGGCAGCCGTGTTATCCAGAACTTGATGCCATAATTTCCCATGCCTGGTTATGGGAAAAAATAAAATCAACGAAGTCAACCCGCTAAAACATGAATGTATACATTAATTACGCGGACAATAAATTTCGGAGCCAACAAAAGTTGGCTTTAATAGCCGCGAAATATATCGGTGGGTTTGATAGGGTGATTGGGTATGGTATTGACGATATTGACAAACTTTTTTTCTCTAAATATGAAAACATACTATCCCAAGAGAGAGGTGGAGGGTATTGGTTGTGGAAGCCATATTTAATTCGCAAAACGATGGCGCAGTTATCTGAGGGGGATTGTTTATTTTATAGTGATGCAGGTGCGTATTTTTTAAAGAATGCAAATGTATTAATAGATGAATTAGAAAATAGTAACCAGGATATCATGGCTTTTGAATTACCATTAATTGAAGAGCAGTGGAGCAAAAAAGAATTGTTCATCAATATGAAATGTGAGTCAGGTGCTTACTGTAAAAGCAACCACATAGCAGCATCTCTCATTTTGATAAAGAAAACCAATAAAAGTATTAATTTCGTAGAAGAATATTTAGAATATGCTTGTAATGAGATTAATATTACAGATTTACATGACACTAATGTTGTACAAAAAAAACACTATATAGAGCATAGGCATGATCAATCTATATTTAGTTTGTTGTATAAGAAATATGGTTTTCGTCCCTTCAAAGATCCCACGCAATATGGGAAATATCCAATAGGATATTCAGGGGGGGCTGAGGGCGTTGATATAGAAGAGGCTGGGAAGTTATATCTATTAAAAAATGGAAGAATGTTTAGATTTTTTCAATATAAGGAGCCCTATGAAATGGTGCTATTTCATAATAGAAAAGCAGGAATAATTATTAGTTTAATAAAGTTTTTCTTTAAGGAAGCTTTATACAAAACCGGCATTTCTAATAGCTTAGTACGATAATGTTAGAATACTTCAAGTATAAGGAAGCTAGTGGTAGTAATGAGTGTAGAAATGAAAGGGATTAGATGGATGCTATCTTGGCCGATAAGAGCATATCTTCGATACTCTCCCTTGAACAAAGGTAAATGGTTTTTGGAAAGAAAGGTTTTAAGTGCTTTGTTGCCCAAACAAGGAAATTTTAATTATATATTACCAAATGGGTGTTCAGTTGAATTGTATTATTCAGAATCACTTGGCAGTCGATGCTTGGCATATGGGCGTTTTGAAATTGCAGAAATTGAATACATTCAAAATAACTTCAGAGGTGTGGGGCTAGCTATTGATGTAGGGGCAAATGTTGGAATGTACACATTGACTCTGTCTAATGTGGTTGGTGATCATGGCAATGTATGGGCGTTTGAAGCATTACCTCAGAACGTTTCAAGATTGAAAAGTAATATATATAACAATAATCTTAATAATGTTGAAGTGTTTCCCCTTGCACTGGGAGATGATTCAGGGAGCGTAGATTTTTTAGTGGCTACCGATGGTGCTTATGGCTCTCTAATTTCTGTTCAAGATAACAAAGAGACAAATCAAACAATTAAAGTCCAAGTTGAGAAGTTGGATGTGGTTTGGGGAAATTCAAAAAAGCCAAAAGTTGACTTCATAAAGATTGATGTTGAAGGAGCTGAAGTTGGAGTGCTCAAGGGTGCAATTAATCTTTTGCAAACATGCAAACCGGTAATATTGATTGAAGCCAACTCTAATACACATCTAAATGAAATCGAGAGTGTATTACAACCAATTGGTTACAGATGGGAGCAGCCTAAAGGATTTGAAAAACAAAATTATATTTTTTCACATAAAAACTAATGTTGTTCTCTAAGAGTAAGAATGATCGCGGATTACTATAGATTTATGATATGTGGAAATCTAAGTACCCATGGATAAATGGGGCTTCTATTGGGTGATTATAGTAGCCCTGATAAGTCTGCAAGGTTTTTTGAAGCCACGTTTTTTTTTATTATTGCTACCACTTACTTCTATTTGGGCGACGAGTACGTACTTATTTATTGATATTAGTGTTCTAAAAATTGTTTTAGTTTCTTTTTTTACATTCACTCTTTTGGTTGGTTTTCCAAAAGAACTAACACTCCTTCCAACTAAAACGCTAGTTGTGTTTTTTGTTCTTTACGCAGCCTTATATTCTCTCTTTATGGCTTTTAACGTGCCCGCATCTGACTTGGTAAATGTAGTGTATTCTGAAGTCCAGAAGCCACCTATTAGAGGGATTCTATCAACATTTCTTTTTCTTGTTGCAATATTCTCACTCCTTATGCCCTTTTGGATTGTGGATAGACTCAAGTTTTTTTCTTTATTAGTACGGCTCTCTTGTATGGTTGCTTTAATAGCCGCGATTATTGGATTGACAGAAATGGTTGTGAATTTGTTTACACCTGCATTTAATGGTGTCTTTGCTTTTTTAACTAAAGGTATAATCATCGAATCTTCTGGGTTTACAGGCTTAAGACCATCTCCTTTTGTATATGAACCAAGATATTTTGGCGTGGCTATGGGTTATTCAATGATGCTGTTGGTACTTTGCCGCTTGTATCCAATCCCTTTCATTCCTAAATTTATATTACAGCCTTGGATAATAGTTTTTTTTGTTGCCATGTTGATGGCCTCTGCTTCAGTTTCAGCTATTGTAGGAACTATTGCTGGTTCCGTCGCTGTCGGTGTTTGGCACGCTAGGCAACAAGGAAATAATATATTAAAGTTATTAAAGCCTTATTTGTTGGTTGCAGTTGTATTTCTTTTTCTTTTACTAAATAGCGATATTCTAATAGACAGGTTTACGTATTACTTAGAGAGAATGGGTCTGATTGATCTTGGGCTTTCTGCTTTTGTTGATCAGGCTCAAGGAAGCCTTTCAACGACGGCATTTGTTGTGTGGCTTTTGGATCAGCCTCAAAATTTATTGTTCGGCGTTGGGTTGGGAAATGGGACATATTATGCATATGATTATATATCATTGGATACAGGCTTCCATGAGCATGGATTCATGAATTCCAGAGTCGGAATCATAGATTTGATCTCTGGTATAGGTTTGGTTGGTGCCGCTGCTTTGCTTGCTATTTGGTACCGATGGTTAAAGTTTTTAGGAAACCATAAGTATCAATATAATTTAAAATATCGGAATTATATTAATATAACCCGAGGTATGATTATATTTCTTATTTGCAGTGGGATGTTTAACGAAAACTACCCGTTAGTTTGGTTTTACTTTGGAGTAGGCTTTTCATTTATTTTCTCATTATGTGGTCTTCGGACCAAGTTTGCTTTTTCATCCCGACTCTCTCCCAAAGAGATAAACAGTTGAAATTACCTCGCATAACAATAATAACCCCCTCTTACAATCAAGTCGAATTCATCGAGGAGACGATCAATTCTCTTTTATCTCAGGATTATCCTAATCTTGAATACATGATTTTTGACGGTGGAAGTAACGATGGAAGTGTGGATATTATAAAAAAATATGAGGATAAGCTTTCTTACTGGGTCAGTGAAAAAGATGAAGGGCAAACGGATGCTATTCAAAAAGGACTTAGCCGATGCAGCGGTGATCTGTTCGCTTGGGTGAATAGTGATGATGTTTTGCTTCCAGGTTGCTTGCATGCTGTCGCTGAACAGTATCAGAAAGAGCAGGCTGATATTATCCACTCAAACATTATTTATATCGATTCCGAAGGCCTGATTACCCGCATGGTTCGGGTGCCGAAACAAAGTAATTTTTTTTATAAACGTGGCGTTATTCATATGACTGCACCGGCTGTTTTCTTTAAGACCGCTTCTTTGCTGGCTGCAGGTGGATTAAATAAAAATTATCACCTTTCTATGGATGTGGACTTGTGGATAAGAATGATGGGAGCGGGGGCAAAGGTCAGCCATATCTCAAAATATCTTGGTGCTTTCCGGTGGCACGACAACTCGAAGACCGTGCAAGATAGAACTAATCGAACACAATATGAGAATAGTGAAACCAGCACTTTGTTGAATTCAAGTTTGAAGAACTCTACGCCACGGATGCGCGCACTATGGAGAAGGGTATACAACCTTTTTCAAGTGATTAACTTTAATTATATTATTGCTTTTATAGATAAAAAACATTTAGTGAGCCAACACTATTTGGATATTTTCAAGCCATCTGAGGATTAGAGATTTAATATGCAGCGGATCGCTTTCTTTTGTTATGATAATCAAGTGAATTATCACCATGTTGGAGGGATGGATTCTCTTGTAAGAAGGTTGGCTCATGCTTTGATCAAACTTGGCGATCAAGTTGATATCGTCCATTATGGCTCTGATAACTATCAGTCTGAACAGTTATGTGATGGAATAAAGCAGTTACACTTTTGTGATTTTGAGGATGCCTGCCAGTTTCTTTCTGAAGAATGCGATGATGTTTTATCAATACATTTAAGACGAGCAGATCGAATAAAATATGCGAAGTTTAGAAGACAATGGCAAAACAAGGTTCGTTTTCACCACATATATTCAGTGTGGAATGAATCCAGAATTAAAAGAGAGCTTCTTTTTTCAGAGGCCAGATTGTTTCCATTTAATGGTTGCCTGTTTTGTTTGTCTCCTAGGTTTTACAAAACGGTATCAAGGTGGTCCAAGCGCGCTGTGTTGCTATTGCCTCCAGTGGATCACTCTTATTTCTGTACACCTTCTGAGAAATCAAATAGTGACAAGCTTAGAATCGCATTTGCCGGTCGTGTTGATCCCGGTAAAGGTGTCCAGAACGCCTTAGACGTCTTCTCCCGCTTGGGTGACAAAATGGATATTGATGCTCGCGTTTGTGGATATGCATGGTCACACAGAGCTGAAACTATTGAGATGCATGAATCATTAATCGCCAATCCTGAGATACGCTATGAACCGGTTGAGTATAAAAAATGGGATCAAAATGTTGATGACGACATTGTCTCGATTTTGCATAACAGTGATATACTGCTGCTGCCCTATCAGAAGCTGAGCAGTACCGTTGACACACCGCTGTTATTACTGGAAGGGATGGCATCTCTATGCACCATTATTACGCCACCATTGGGTGATCTCCATTTACTCTATGGTGAGAGCATTTTTAATATCGGCTCCCCATGGGACTCTTATGAAGTTGTTGATCTCATTCTTGCCGGTAGAGAGCAGCTTCACGAAGAGAGGGGGCGGATATTGCTTCAGAATGACTCTTTATGTTTTGATTCAAAAAGTGTGGCTGCGCAGTTGAAAAAATCGATGCTGGATTGCTGATATGACACAGCAAAACAGAGATGAGTCAAATAACCTTATCGCCAACTTCTTGAAACTCTTGTTCGCCTCTCTGGATGAGACCGGTCTTGGCTACTGTGTACTTCGCAATTATGATGAGATGCCTGAAGGTATTGGCAATGACATTGATATGTTGGTTCATCAACGTGAATTGAAACAGTTTGAGAAAATCCTCAAAGATATTGCTAACCGACAAAGTTGGGTTTTATTAAAAAGCCCCAAGCGTTACGGCTATCAATCCTACTGGTTTTATCATGAGGGTGGGCAACAGTATGTCCACTTTGACGCATTTACCCGGATTAACTGGAAGGGAATGGATCTTATTGATGCAGTGACGGTGCTGGCTTCAAAGGAGACTCTTCGGCAGTTTTATATACCAGATCCTGTGGATGAAGCATTCATCTCATTTACTAAAGATTTGATCCATGGCGAAGGTATTAAGGAGAGATATTACTCTCAAATTACTGATGCTGTTATAGAATACCCGGATAAGTTTTTTGCGCATCTGAAGTGGGCAGTAGGTAAGCCTTTGGCAGAGACCCTGATGAGACTGATTCACTCTGCAGAGTGGCTTACAATTGAAGCTAAGCGGAGCCAAATTCAACAGGCACTGTTTATGCAGCGTTTTAAGCATAACCCGTTAGCCTTTTGCATGGGTGCTTTTCAGTTTTTAATCATACATTTCCGATGCTGGCTGACCACACCCAATGGTATCTTCATCGCTCTGATCGGTCCTGATGGATCGGGCAAATCAACTGTTTCTGATCGCCTAATAGAGTCATTGGACGGACTGTTTCCTGCGACACAATATTATCATGGGCGGTTTGATATTATCCCTGATTTGAGAACGTACCTTAATGCTTTGCGAAAAGTTACAGGCAGAAAAAAACTGCCTCCGGTTGCTGGCGGTGTAGATGCTGTACACAAGCTGGATACTTTTAGCAGGGGGCGTGCCTTGCTCTATCTGTGTTATTACTGTTTTGACTTTATTTTGGGCTATGGGAAGGTCTTTTACTGCAAAGCTACCGGCAGGTTAATGATATTTGATCGGTATTATTATGATTATTTTGTAATGGATCATTTCAGCAGGCTTCCACAGTTTATCTTTAAGACGCTGAGGTTTCTTTTGCCTGAACCTGATTTGGTGATTTATCTGAAAAACACGCCGGAAACTATCCATCAGCGAAAACCGGAATTAACTGTTGATCAGATCACCAGGCAGAACAGGGCATGTGATAACATAGTTGCATCGCTTCCCTATGCGATCTCAATTGTCACGGACATGCCGGCTGAGAAGGTAGTTGAAGAGATCAAAAAAGAGATCATTCACTTGATGGCCAAACGCTGGAGCATTAAATGAAACTGTTGTTTGTAGTTCCCAACTATGAACCCGCATGGTCATTTGGCGGTGTGATGCGTTGCATGAGCACCCTGTGCAGGGGTCTGCAGCATGAAGGTGTTGATGTCACTGTCTATACCACAAACCTTGATGGCAAAGGAGGCACCCTTGCCGTGGAACCTGGAGAATACACCAGCGTAGGGGGTGTTTCAGTTTATTATTTTCCATCGACTTTCGGGTCGAACTCTGACTTTGATTCACGAGCTTTGGCTCGAAAAATGGAAGCTAGCGTCAGCCAGTTTGATCTGGTTTATATTGCTGCCATGTGGCAATGGATTGGGGTTTCAGCCAGTAAAATATGTTCTAAACATTCGGTGCCATATGTGCATGGGTCTCATGGCTCCTTTGGAGCATACTCTTTAGCTAAGGGCAAAGCTAAAAAATCTATTTTTTTGAACCTGTTTATGAAAAAACATTTGATTCATGCAGATGCAATTCATGTTACTACCGAATATGAAAGAGCGAGCCTGAAAGTACTGGGTGATCGTATTCAAAGTTTTATTGTTCCCAACAGTATTCCGGATTATGCATTTACCGTGGATGAAACATCTGTGACTGAAATCAGGCAGGAATTGAAGATATCGGCATCATCAAGAGTGATAATTTTTGCAGGTCGCCCGGACCCGGTTAAACGATTGGATATAGTAATAAAAGCGCTGCCTGAAATTCTTACTCAGGTGCCTGATGCACATCTTCTTATTGTTGGTTCTGATGATAATGAATATTCAGCAAACATGAAAAAGTTAGTGAGTCAGTTAGAGCTTGAATCTCAGGTTACTTGGGCTGGTTTTATCGCTGGAGAAAAGATGCCCAATTATTATGCTGCAGCAGATCTGTTTGCTTTGCCGAGTATGGGAGAAAACTTTGGTATGGTTGTTGCTGAAGCGATGGCAACAGGTACACCTGTTGTTATTTCTGATTGTGTAGGGGTGTCTGATGATGTTGAGCATTACGGAGCAGGCATTGTGACAAGCATTGATCCAAAGCAGGTCTCTAATGCTTGTGTTGAGCTTCTGCAAAACAGAAAAGGTTTGAAGGATATGGGGAGTAAGGCAAAAGAGATGGCACAAAGTCTTTATGGCTCTGGCAAAGTTGCCGGGCTTGCATTGACTGCCTTTAGAGATGTGCTCAATCACACTAAAAGTAAAATATGTCAATGGAACTGAATATGAGAAAAGGTGTTGATGAGAAAACATCAAATATTTCTGTGGTTATCATTACCTTTAATGAAGAAAAAAACCTGCCTTATGCACTTAAGAGTATTCAGGATATTTCTGATGATATTCACGTTGTTGATTCAGAGAGTACAGACCGAACAAAAGAGATTGCTAAACAATTTGGCGCTAATTTCTACACAAATGGCTGGGTAAACTGGGCTGTTCAGCGTAACTGGGCACAGGATAATTGTCGTCTGAAAAACGAGTGGATTCTATACCTTGATGCGGATGAGCAGTTAACCGATGATAGCAGGAGAGAGATATTCGACACTATTCACAGGCAGGGAAGCAGACAGATCGGTTATTATCTTCAATTTGAATTCTGGTTTCTTGGTAAAAGAATCCGTAATGCTATGAACCCGCATCTAAGACTCATCTACGCACCCAAAGTAAGGTGGAGCGGTGTTGGTGCCAGAGAGTACTGTTCAGCGCCAGCAGACTCGCCTGTGATCAAAGCACATCTGATTCATGATGATCACCGCGGAATTAAATTTTGGAGTCAAAAAAGTATTCGCAATGCAGAAATGGAAGCGCGACACCTGTTTGATAAAAAGCATGGTGACGCATCTGATTCAGGGAGGGGTGAAGGCGAGGAGACCTCTTTGAAGCGAAAATTGAGAGACCATCTGGACTCTTATTCGCCACCCATTATCCGGGCATTTGTTGTGTTTTTATTCAGACTACTTTTTAAAACCGACCTCCGTGATGGCTGGGCGGGATTTACATACACACTCTTCTTTGGATTGTGGTATCCACTACTTGTTGATGCGATCTATATTGAAATGTGTATGGAAAAATTAAAACAAGAAAAATAGATGTTTCCCTTAAGTTAATAAGGTCAAGAATATCGTAAGTCTGTTTCTTTTAATTGAAATAATGTTGTTACGGAGTGAAATCATATGACCCTATCATGGATAAGAGAAAGCTGGCGGCTAATTGCCAGTATATCGGTTTTTTCACTTTTAACTTTGAAAGAGAGGGCTGTTTTTAAGCGGAGTTTAAGTGATACAAATCGTCACTTCTATGAAGCCTGGAACATGTGCCTGCCCGAGATTACTCCCCAGACTATAACAGGTATAAACCACCCTGTTTCTATTGAACTTGATCGAAAGAAGGTGTCGATTGGAATAGATGAATTGGTTCCAATCCTTGAAATGCTGCACTTGTCAGAGGCAACTAATGTTCTTGAAATTGGCACATCTTCTGGAGGAACGACATGGCACATCGCTGCAAATATTGGTCCGACAGGCAGTGTGGTAACTGTAGATTTGCCACCTGAAACAAGAGGAGAAAAATATACTACTACCAGCCTTGCAACAGAACGACCTACCCGGGAACAGTTGGGCAGACACTTTAGAGGCAGCACAGTAGAGAATAAAATCGAACAAATTTTAATGGATTCGGAGCAGCTCAAAAAATATTCACCGAAAGAGAAGTTTGATTTGGTGTTTATTGATGCTTCACATACCTATGAAAATGCAAAGCGTGATACAGAGAATGCAATGAGGTTGGTCAAAAAAGGCGGTTACTTAATCTGGCACGACTATTTTGTCTTTCATCCAGACTATGGTGTTAGAAAGCTTCTGCATGAATTGGCGTCTGAAATGAAGGTGTACAGGTTGTGCGACTCGTTATGTGGTATCGCTCGCCATGACGGGTGATAGAAAAGTAAAATGAGGAACCTAAATCTCTCAGTTAGATTTCTGTCTCACTATTTTTGGCCTGAAGAGATGGCTACTTCCGAGTTGCTTTCCGGTGTTGCATTCGAGTTGTCCAAGCAGGGCGTCGCTGTTTCCGCCCTTGCAGGCCAGCCTGCATATTGGAAAGAGGGTGGCGATATACCATGGGTTATAGAGAAGGACGGGGTTGAAGTTAGGCGTGTAAGGTCAACACGCTTAGATAAGAATACAACTTTGGGAAGAATCCTGAATAGCACAACATTTGCATTTTCAATCTTTATTAATTCATTGTTTAGAAAACAGCCTGATCTGTTTATTGCTGTGACTAATCCTCCATTGCTCATTTGGGTTGTTAGATTGGTAAAGCTGTTTCGCGGTACTTCTTATGTTCTCATTATCCATGATGTGTATCCCGATGTGGCTATCGCTCTCAATCGCCTGGGTGAAACTTCTTTCATATCAAGACTATGGCGCCTATTGAATAGGTGGTCTTACCGTGGGGCTGAGAGAATAGTTGTCCTGGGCGAGTGCATGGCTGATGTATTACGAGAAGAATTACCCCAGGCGGAACAAGGTAAAGTCGTTATAATCCCAAATTGGGCGGATGGTGAAAAAATTTACCCGATTCCACGTGAGGAGAACTCTTTATTAAAGGAGTGGGAACTAGAGGATAAATTTGTGGTTCAATATTCTGGGAATATTGGCCTGTTCCATGAGATTGAAACGATTGTTAAAGCAGCCGAGATACTCAAAGACAATAGAAAGATTCATTTCCTGTTTATAGGGGAGGGTGGACAGCTTCCCTGGTTGAAGGAAAAGGTATCTCAATTACGACTATCAAACATTTCATTTCAGCCTTTTCAAGCTAAAGAGAAGCTGCCTTTAAGCTTAACTGCCTGCGATCTCGCTCTTGTTACGCTTAAGGATGTGGCCACAGGATTTTGCGTGCCAAGTAAACTGTATGGAATTCTTGCAGCAGGTAAGCCCGTCCTGGGAGTGGTAAACAGTCGAGCAGAAACAGCACGCGTTATTGAGGCCGCCAACTGTGGTATAGTAATCAGACCTGGAGACGCTGAAAGTCTTGCTAGGACAATTGAACAACTTTCGGAAGATCATAAAAAATGTGAGCAATTCGGTGTTGCGGCCAGAGCCGTTTTTGAAAACGAATATACACTCAGCAAGATAGCTTCTCAGTACGCTGATATGTTTAAAGGTATGAGCATGTTTGACCAAGCGGTAATTAAAGGATGAATGTTCTAGTTGTTGGTGGAAGTGGTTTTATAGGGACCCGTCTATGCAGACGGCTATCTGAAAAAGGTTCCGATTTTAGGATAATAGATAAATCCAGGAGCGTTTCTTTTCCGGAAAAAACAGTTATGGCAGATGTGCGGGAAATAGAGGCCTTGAGGAATGCAGTTAACCCTAATGCTGTAATTATAAACTTGGCAGCTGAGCATCGGGATGATGTCAGGCCACTCAGTCTGTACGATGAAGTCAACGTACAGGGTGCCAGAAATCTGTGTGCTGTGGCTCGCGAGAAGAGCGTTAATACCATTGTTTTCACAAGTTCGGTAGCGGTTTATGGATTTGCCCCGGAAGGGACAGATGAAACCGGAGAATTTGCTCCCTTTAATGAGTACGGGCGAACCAAGGCAGAGGCCGAAGGTGTCTACAGGGCATGGCAGGAGGAAGCTCCCCAGGAAAGAGCATTGGTGATCGTCAGGCCTACTGTGGTTTTCGGGGAGAGAAATCGGGGTAATGTCTATAATCTGTTACGACAGATCGCATCGGGTCGGTTCATTATGGTTGGCGATGGTCGGAACTATAAATCGATGGCTTATGTTGAAAATGTGGCAGCATTTCTGGAGCACGCTGTAATGTCAAAGCCGGGTATTCATATATATAATTATATCGACAAGCCCGACATTGATATGAATAGTCTGGTTTCATTGGTGAGAAAGACCATAGGAAAAGGCAGTGGAAATTTCTTCAGACTTCCTTACTGGGCCGGGTATTCAGCTGCAAAAATACTTGATGCCATCGCTTTTTTGACAGGAAAGAACTTTCCCATCAGCTCCATCCGGGTTAAGAAATTTTGCTCTACCACTTCATTTTCATCTTCTACAGTTTCCAGCTCCGGTTTTGTGGCACCTTTTTCACTGGATGAAGGCCTGAAGAACACAATTCAATATGAGTTTATTGAAGACAATAGTGATAAAAGTGTTTTTTACAGTGAATAATGGTCTTCCGGGTACATGTTAATACATTAGAGAGGTGGAGGTATGCTGAAACAATTCATAGCCAGTGTAAAACCGATTGTTGAACGTTTTCCAAGGCTGGCGTTTGTTTACAGGTTTGTAAGGGATCGTTGGCAAATGTACGAAGAACCTAAAGAAACCCCGATGGGTTTTAGGTTGGTTGGCAATAAATCAATGCAACATGGAAATTTTGAGCCGGTGGAAACTCAACTCGTGAAAAAAATTCTACCAAATGTAGATATAGTCATCAATATCGGTGCAAATATTGGATATTACTCTCTCATGGCGCTTAGCAATGAGAAATACGTCGTCGCTTTTGAGCCAATAGATATTAATGTTAGATATCTTCTTCGTA
>JAVVFR010000339.1:0-2443 GCA_032250595.1 Bacteroidales bacterium
CCAACCTTTGTGGTGTAGCTGCACTGACCGAGTCGGTAAACAGTATGATAAATATCATGGGGAAATTAACTTTTATATACCAGCTGGGTAAAAGCCTTGGGCAAGCCGCCATCTCCGATTTCAGACTCAGCAGTTATGAGATGGAAGATAAAATAGGTGACTTGATAGGGCTGCCGGGGAAAACAGCATTGTCAATCATTATGGAGAAAGCCGGCGATGAGCTGCCTGCTAAAATGAAAAACCTGAACCTCTCGCATCAAAAACAACAAACCCTTTGTAAATGTGTTG
Organism: Bacteroidales bacterium; assembly: GCA_032250595.1. Lineage (GTDB taxonomy): Bacteria > Bacteroidota > Bacteroidia > Bacteroidales > SKPS01 > SKPS01. Next base: position 289 of record JAVVFR010000339.1, read on the forward strand.
CCGGCGTCCCTTATGTTACAGCAGGAACAAAAGTAGGCCCTTCAACAGCTTTTGAACTTATCGAATCAATGGGTGTAGACGTTGCCAAAGGACTTTTTATGGATGCCGCTCTCGGTGGACTCCCCGTTGGATTGATGCTCTCAATACCCGGAGTGACACAAATCCAATACCATTACAAAGGGATGCCTGATGGCCCGGAGACCAGAAAATTTAATATCTCCGGTTATGTGGATGAGTCAGGCAGGATGATGCTTGAATTTGACGGCTTCAAAAAGGGTGACAAAAATCTATATGTCGAATATGAAGTGAATTACAAAAAAGAACGAAGCGCCTTCCCGGCATGGAGCCCTTTTACCAAAGAACCCGGTCTGGTAAAACCTTCTGGTACGTTGAAGAGCTACGAAGTGGAAAACTATTCAGTGAAAAAATCATACCGGGATGAAGTGACCAATACAACCAAAACCATCACCATACCTATGCAAAGACCGGTAGAAAAAACAACAGAACTCTCATCACCCTTTGCTCAATTTCATGAAAGCGGACAACAACGCAATGGTGTTAAAGTATGGCATGAATACGAATATAACTGGAAAGCATTCAGGCTTATCGATCAGTAACCCTTGGGTATCAAATAACAAACAGGCCATACCCAAATCCTGCTTGTCTCTGGTTACTTGAAAATCATCAACATTCAATATCAATAGCTGCCTTTTTGCCATACTAAAAACTATACCATGAACTTATCATACAAATATACCCCTCTATATATCTGATTTGATGTTTCATAACACATTTTGATATGCAGTTATTTAATATTTTTTTGAAATAATTAGTTAGTATTTGGGATTTTTTGTTTTAATTTGGTCCTGTAAAACCATTCGATTATTCGAATTAAACGTAATAACCATGTCATTAAAACGCAAGACCAGCGACCTCAAGAAGAGGATGAGAGAAGCTGTTCAGGGCGGTGGTGAACAAGCAGTAGAAAAGCAAAAAGCAACGGGAAAGCTAACTGCCAGAGAACGTATTCTCGCCATTGTCGACAAAGACTCTTTTCATGAGTATGATCTATTTGTAGAACATGCAGGCAAGGACTTCGATATGGACAAGAAGTACCTGCCGGGTGATGGTGTTGTTACCGGCACCGGCACCATCCAGGGACATCCTGTTTGTATTTATGCCCAGGACTTTACTGTTGCCGGAGGTTCATTAGGCTATATGCATGCAAAGAAGATTACCAAAATCATGGACCATGCCATGAAGCTGAAGGTGCCTATCATTGGCATCAACGACTCCGGTGGGGCACGTATTCAGGAAGGGGTAAACTCTCTTGCCGGATATGGTGAAATTTTTTATCGTAATACCCAGGCCTCAGGGGTGATACCACAGATCTCTGTGATCCTCGGCCCCTGTGCCGGTGGTGCTGTATACTCCCCTGCCCTTACCGATTTCGTCTTTGTGGTAGATAAAATATCCAAAATGTTTATCACCGGCCCGGAAGTCATAAAAACTGTTATCGGCGAAGAGATATCTATGGAAGACCTTGGGGGTGCCAGGGTGCAATCGGAGATATCCGGCAATGCACATTTCTTTGCAGAAAATGAACAGGAGTGTTTCTTGCAAATCAAAGAGTTGGTGAGCTATATCCCCTGGAATAACCAAAAAAGAGCTGACTCTTATCCTCCTAAAAATCCAAAGACAAAAACCTATAAGATCGACGAGATATTCCCGACGAACCCAAAACAACCATACGATGTAAGAGAGATCATCAAAGCCATATGCGATGAGTCTAAATTCTTTGAAGTACATGAACTCTTTGCTGCCAATATCGTTGTTGGTTTTGCCAGAGTAAGTGGCGATACTGTGGGTTTTGTTGCCAACCAGCCTTTTGTGCTTGCCGGTGTGCTTGATGTCGACTCCTCCGACAAGGCAGGACGCTTTATACGGTTTTGTAATGCCTTTAATATCCCGTTGGTCACATTGGTCGACCTCCCGGGATACCTGCCCGGTATCGATCAGGAACATGCCGGGGTGATCCGTCATGGAGCAAAAGTACTCTATGCTTACTCGGAAGCGACTGTACCAAAAATAACCGTTATCCTGCGTAAAGCTTATGGCGGTGGATATATCGCTATGTGCTCAAACCACCTGCGTG
>JAVVFR010000010.1:0-14266 GCA_032250595.1 Bacteroidales bacterium
ATATCATTTCGGTAAAACTCAACAATAGCACTGGCAATCTCTTCGGGATCTTTCTCCACAACAAAACCGGCTTTCCTGTTTGGCACTATCTCTGCCAAACCACCGACATTGGTAACCAACACCGGTTTATTAAAATGATATGCTATCTGTGTAACACCACTTTGTGTGGCAGTACGATAAGGGAGTGCCACCAGGTCTGACGCATTAAAATAAGCCGCTACCGACTCATTGGGGATAAAATGATCATCGAGGCGTATCACTTCCTGAAGGTGTAAATCTTTTATCAGATCGGTATAGTTCTCTTTTTTAACATAAAACTCTCCGGCAACCATCAGATGAACATTGAGTGCCCTCACTGCTTCGTGTGACATGGCTTTGATGAGCAAATCGAGCCCTTTGTACTCCCTCACCAATCCAAAGAAAAGAATCGTTTTCCGATCGGGTGGGATGTTTAACAAACGACGTGCAACCTGTTTTGGTGTTATTTTCCCGTAATGATCATAGATAGGATGTGGTGAAGCACGTTTAGGTTTAACATTATCAAAGCGTTTGATATCTTCGTTCACTGCATCAGCCATAGCAATAAAACCATCCACCTGCCTTACAAAGTACCTGGAGAGCGTATTGTAGAAAGGTTTATTTTCATGGGGGATCATATTATGCACAATGGCCAATACCGGAACATTTAGTTTTCTCTTAATCCTTTTCACAATAGTTCCCAATGCGGGGCTCATAAAGGGAATCCAGTACATTACCAGCACCAAATCAGGGTTTAGCTTCTTAATATCCTTTACTGTCTTACACCATGACAAAGGGTTTATCGAATTTATCACCGGGTTAATAATGAATCCTTCCGGTGGGGGGTCACTGGTATATTGTGTCTTACCGGGAAACAGCAGTTTTGGGTATTGCAAGCAATAACTAAAAAGAGTCACCTGATGTCCGGCACGAAAGTATTCCAGCGCCAGTCTTTCGGAAAAAGCAGCAATACCTCCACGCAGTGGATGGGCCGGGCCAACAATAGCTATTTTCATCATACTAATTCTCTTTGTGCGCTATTCCTCTGTAAGCAGCAATATTATATCTGTTACGGTCAGGAGCGTTCCTTGATGTGAGCTCTGCGAGGAACCCAGTGAGAAACAATTGGGTACCAAGGACCATACATAATAATCCGAGAAAGAAGATAGGTCGCTCGGTCATCTTGAATACTTCATGAAATATTTTTTGATAAGCTAAGACAAATGCTATTGCGAATCCACCAATAAATAAAAGCAACCCCAGTGAACCAAAAAAATGCATGGGACGCTTGCTAAACTTACTGATAAAAATTATTGTAAGCAAATCGAGAGGCCCCCTAATAAACCGGCTTATTCCAAACTTTGTCACTCCATACTGTCTGGGTCGATGGGTCACTACCTTCTCACCAATCTTTCTAAACCCTGCCCACTTTGCTATCACAGGTATGTATCGATGCATCTCCCCATACACATCAATGCTTTTTACTACATTCTGCCGATATGCTTTTAGCCCACAGTTAAAATCATGCAATCGTATTCCTGACATAACGCGGGCCGTCCAGTTATATAGCTTTGTTGGTATGGTTTTCGTAATAGGGTCATATCGCTTCTTCTTCCATCCTGAAACCAGATCATACCCTTCTTCCTTTATCATTCGGAACAGTGCTGGAATTTCATCGGGAGAATCCTGTAGATCGGCATCCATCGTAATCACCACATCTCCTTTAACCTCTTGAAATCCAATATGTAAAGCAGCACTCTTCCCATAGTTACGCTGAAAACGAATCCCTTTGATATTCGGATTCCCCTTATGCAATGACTCAATTACTGCCCATGAATCATCTGTGCTGCCATCATCAATAAACAAAACTTCATAACTGTAAGTATTGGCCTGCATCACTTTCTCTATCCATTCCGATAACTCCGGCAACGACTCCTCTTCATTTAGTAAAGGAATAACTATACTCAAATCCATAATATTAATTATTATTGATTAATAAATCTTCGTCAACAATGGGGTTATCACTTTTAGTATTTACAACAGCAGCAACAATAAACCCAATAATTGCAGGGCCGATCAATGCACCCAACAGCCCAAGCAACTGTGATGAAGGATCTAATAACCGCTCCATCTGTTTATCCAGCATCGTCATCTGTGTGTGTATAATCTCATCAGAGAGACCGGACGACATAATCTTGTCTTGTGTGGTAAAAATAAAATTCTCAATCTTTGTTTGATACCCTTCAAAATCTATCACAAAATTTATAAGAAATGAGATAAGGCTCGAAATGATAGAAGCAATAAAACCTATTAACCCGGCCAATAAAAACTTTTGGCCAAAATTTAATGGTAGCGCAACATTTTTATTGGTCTTTTTGATGCCCTTAACCATAAATATACTTAAAACAAGAATGGTGAAGACAAAAGAAAAGAGAGAGAAGCCAACAGAAAAAATATTAACATCCAACACGTAGATTAACAGTTGATAAACAATAAAAACGACACCGGCAATAAGACCCATCTTAAGGGTATCGTTTAACCAAACTTCTTTGAAACGTTTCATGTTTTTGTTGCAAATTTACAAGAATTCATACTACCCTACAAGCAACAGAAAAAATTAAACAAAAAAACATATTATTTGCATCTCATCAAAAAGTTTGTAATTTTGCAGCGGGTAAGTCTTGCACGGCCAGCTCCCACTGAACTCCCCCAGATCCGGAAGGAAGCAAGGGTAGGTGGTTGAAGCGGTGCGATGTAAGTAACTTACCCATTTTTTTTTGTATTTTTGTACCATGTTAATAAAAATTCATCCTGATAATCCATCACCCCGGCAAATAAAACGGGTCGTTGAAACACTGGAAAATGGCGGTATCATAATCTATCCGACCGATTCAGTGTACGCTTTAGGATGCAGCCTTCTTCATCCTAAAAGCATTGAAAAACTCGCCAGGATAAAACAGATAAATCCTGAAAAAGCAATGTTCTCGTTTATCTTCTCCAACCTTACTCATTTGTCGAATTATACCAAACCTATCGATAACACAATTTTTAAGCTGATCAAAAAAACAACCCCGGGTCCTTTTACCTTTATTCTGGAAGCCAATAATAGGATGCCGAAAATTGTGAAAGGGAGAAAAAAAACAGTGGGTATCCGCATCCCCGATAATAACATTGCTCTTGCTATCGTAGAAGAGCTGGGACATCCACTGATCACTTCCTCTGTACATGATGAAGATGATATTATTGAATATATGACAGATCCGGAGATGATGTATGAGAAGTATCAATACGATATCGATCTGTTAGTTGATGGTGGTTACGGAGATAACAGGGCCTCCACAGTCATCGACTGCACTGATGGCCGGATTACATTATTACGACAAGGCAAAGGAAATATTGATGATTATGTTTACACCGAGTGATATTGGTAATCTGTTTGATATTGCCTCACTGCGTATTGCTCCCGGTGATGAGCAGAGTAACATCCTATTAGAGACTAACGCATTACGGTTCGAACGGATTGTTTCCAACGATCACGCCACCCCTCCTGACACATGGTATTGCCAGGAGGAAGCAGAGTGGGTATTGCTTACTAAAGGCAGCGCTGAAATAGAATATGATACAGGAGAAAAGCTATCTCTTGATGCAGGGGATTACATTTTTATCCCTTCCGGCATAAAGCACAGGGTTCGTTCAACCAGCGCCTGCCCTGATCCTGCCATATGGTTGGCTATTTTTATCAAAAACCCAAATACATTATGATCAGCAACCGGCAACTTTTTTTTCAGCACCTCGCCCCTACTTCCACGGCACCTCTTGCCCTGGAGATAGCACATGCAAAAGGGGTGTGGATGCACACTCCTGAAGGCGAAAGAATCCTCGACCTCATTTCCGGCATCTCAGTCAGCAACGTAGGACATTGCCATCCGGCGGTAGTGAAAGCTGTTGAAGAGCAGTCGAAAAAATTTATGCACCTGATGGTATATGGTGAGCTTATTCAGGCTCCCCAGGTGCTGCTCGCACAGAAAATTACCTCCATGTTACCTGAACCCCTCAATTCTGTGTTTTTCGTTAACTCCGGCAGTGAAGCCAATGAAGGAGCTATGAAGCTAGCCAAAAGGATTACCGGACGATTTGAGATTGCTTCGTTTAATAAGGCGTATCATGGTTCAACCCATGGCTGCCTGAGTATTATTGGTGATGAATCGTTTAAACGTCCCTTCCGCCCTTTGCCACCGGGCAATGTGCAACTTACCTTCAACGATGAAGCTTCGCTATCGCTCATCACAGAAAAAACAGCCGCTGTGTTTGTTGAACTGGTGCAAGGTGAGGCAGGGGTTATTAAGGGTGAAAAGAAATTTATAGCAAGCCTTAGAAGAAAGTGTGATGAAACAGGTACGCTGTTGATCGTCGATGAGGTGCAAACAGGCTTTGGCCGTACTGGTAAAATGTTTGCCTTTGAACATTACGGTATTCTACCCGATATCATCACCTTTGCCAAAGGCATGGGCGGTGGTATGCCGATAGGAGCATTTGTTGCCTCCAATGAGATGATGAGATCATTCTCCAACAACCCTGTATTAGGCAATATAACCACCTTTGGCGGACACCCTGTTTCTGCAGCTGCAGCACTGGCGTCGATGAATGTCATTCTTCATGAAAGACTGCATGACACTGTGAAAGACAAAGAGCAATTGTTTCTTCAACATCTTGCTGAAAACAAAAAAATCATTTCCATACGTTCGGCAGGGTTGTTGATGGCTTTGCAGCTCGACAGCTATAACACCGTTCAACGGTTCATCGATCTGGCCCTTCAAAGAGGGATACTCACAGACTGGTTCCTTTTTTGTGATAGTGCCATCCGTATTGCCCCTCCACTGACTATCACCAATGAAGAGATTGAATACGCATGCTCCATTATCAATGAAGCTCTGGATCTTGTTTGATTATAGGTAAGTTTTGTTGATCGACAAAAATTTTCTACATCAAAATACTACTGATGAAGTACCGAAATTTTACCGGCAAGCATGGTATTTTTTACTACTAATTCATATAGATAAGTACCACTGGGCAATTTACTTAGGTCAATCTCCAAGGGATGGCCATCATGTATGGTGCCTTTCTCTTCTTTTACTTGCATACCTGAGATGGAATAAAACGATATTGATATCTGCTGCTTCTCTGACAATCCAGAAGAGAACAGATAGACATTTTTATCAACAGGTACCGGAACAAACGTAATCTTTAACTGCTGAGTTACTCCATTGATTCCAACATCGGTAACTACCCAAATGGTATCATAAAAAACATCAGACATACATACACCATCATCAGCAAAAGCAGAAATCACTTTTTGTCCGGAAACCGGCCATGAAACTTTATACTTATTGGTATCCACATGTAATGGAGTACCTCCATCCCATTGCCAATATATCCAGGCATCAGGAAAAGGGGTAGGAAAAAAGTGCACTGTAAGGGTATCATCGACAAGCAAAGAGTCCTGCGACACGGTAAATGAGGCCAACGGTTTTGGAACAGCATAAACAATAATAGTAGCAGGGACCAGACTGGCTCCACATTGATTCACAGTAAATACATTAATAGTAGCTTGTCCTTGTCCAACGGTTATATCACAAGAATCGGTTGTAGAAGAGCCAGACCAGCCTGAGCCTATCACCTGCCACTGATATCCGGTAGCGCCAACTATCATTGGTACTGTAAAAGTATATGTATCCCCTTCACACAGGGGATGTGGCGGGGCATTTATTGCCGGTGGTGGAGCGAGGGAGGTAATTGGGTTAACCTGCGCGGAAACAGGGATACTAAAAGAATTACAAGCTTTGTTATGAGCTATAGCTGAAATTGTAGACTGCCAATTACCGGCAACAATTGCTGCTGAGTCTGCTCCTGATGCTAAAACACCACATACCACCGGCATTCCACAAAAGGGTGTCACAACCTTCTCTGAAAGCATAAGCTGCACTGGCATATTGTGTAGAAGAAAAAGTGCTGAACCCAATTAATACATCATCATTACAGTTTACATCCATAGAAGGAAAACCATAGAATATACCACCACTTTGATCATCGATGCGGCCACGCTGGATAACCTGGCCGGTAGTATCAATCTGCCAGAACTGTACAGCACAACGTGCTATGTTGCTAACGGGCAAAAAGATATGATGCACACCCCATATAGTATGATTGCGGTAAACAGCATCCAGTATTCGGGAGTCGTTTAATGATATCTTTGACGTGGTATTGAGCTGCGGAGCAAAATCTGTTTGAGGAGGAATATCAGCCCATGGGTTGGGTGTATTTATTTGTGCAACCTGTGTTAATACAGCACTGCCTAACTGGCCTGATATCTTATAAAGATTGAGAATTCCGTTACCGTTGATATTTCCGTTATGATTTTGTAAAAGGAACACGGAAGAAGTTGTTGTATCATGGGTAAAAACAGGAGCCATATTCTCCCCCATTGAAGAGGTATTTATCAATTGAAAGGGAGGTGCCGAATTTCCGCCATATAACGAGGCTTTGTCAAAAATATAAAATTTAGCCGATGAGAACTGAGGCACTGCCGGTGGTGAGGCAATGGTATACATCGCTCCTGCAATCGTTAACCATCGCTTGTTCAATCCAATCTGTGGATAGTCGATCCATGTAGTTTGGTTTTGAGGGTCAACAAAAATCCGGTAAATATTCCAATTCCCTGTGGGGCCGGCACTATGTGATGCAGCAACAATCAATGATGAAGTGGACATATTGTCATCTGAAGCAGTAATAATAATCCAACGTTTTGAATAAGGATCATAAACTATCCTTGTGTCAAAAGGGAGGGCAGTGGGGAACCCGGAAAAAAACGAGAAAATAGAAACAGTTGACAACACCATACCTGCTCTGTTTTGAATACGAAATTCTGTGTTTAAAGCAATCATAAGATGATTCGGCCCTGCAGCACCCTGAACATCAGAAGGTATATAGTTGTTGTTATCACCAAGCCCGGCAAATGTCGCTGTAGGTAACGGAGAAGCAGCCCTCATTTTTGCTTCCATTACACCGTGCGGATCCGAAGATTGCAGCCCTTCAGACAGCATTGTGCTTCGCTCAGGATGCACCTTGCCTTTGTGACGAGTTGCTATACGTGCATTGATGCGTGCACTATCCGGCGCATGAAGACGATCATATTCCACTATCTCCTGCCATGAAACTACTTGCATCGTTATATCCAATGTAGTATCATTGCGCTGAGCAAATAACACTGCTGAAAAAGTGAAGAGAATAAAGGTTAAAAATATATTTTTCATAGCAATACGTTATTAATAAATATTAGAATTGTATTTTATTAAGAAAAGATACATTTTTGCATAAACAAATGAATGTTAAAACTAACAAGGATTTATAAGGAACATGTATAAAATATAATTTGTCCCAATGTAAGAATTATTACAGAAAGCAAGCCTATTAATCTTTTTAAATGAACCAGCCTGTCAGAGATCTAAATAAATAACCAGCACAAGAATAATGTTGTAAAAGAAGTTTGCCGTCAAGAAAAAAGAGTGTATATTAGTCCTGAAAACCGACACATCATGACCGACGTTGAACAAGACAAAAGATTCATCAATATGTGCATAACACTTGCAGCCGGGAATATTCAGCAAAAGAGCGGTGGCCCGTTTGCAGCGATTGTAGTAAAAGACGGTGCTGTTGTTGCGACAGGTGTCAATTGTGTTACTGCAACCAACGACCCTACGGCACATGCTGAGATTGAGGTAATAAGAAAAGCATGTAAGGTAATAAATAATTATCAGTTGACCGGCTGCACATTATATGCTAACTGTGAGCCATGTCCGATGTGTTTGGGAGCTATCTATTGGGCCAGGCCTGAGAAAGTAGTCTACGCCGCTACCCGCCAATCGGCCGCAAAAGCCGGATTCGATGATGCATTTATCTATGAGGAAATGGAACGCCCGTTCCCGGAGAGAACCATCAAAATGTATCACTTCCCTGCTGAAAACAGCGAACTGCCTTTTGAATTATGGAAAAAATCAGAAGGAAAGAAGTTATACTAAAAACATGTTTATCAGATGCTTCATACATAATAATTGCTTTCTGAAAGCCTGAAAGAACGTATGTCGATCACTTATATTTAAAAACCCTAATGCTCCTACTCATATTAATTTCTACACCGGGAGTTTGTAATTATAATATTCTGGCTTATTTTTGTTTCAATAAACATTATATAAATGAAATTAAAAGAAGTAATCGATAAGTCAACAGAAAAAGAGTTCCTTCAATTACCTGTCAGGCTTTACAAAGAAGAGAAGAACTGGATCAGGCCATTAGAACGTGATATACAAGCAGTATTTGACCCGGATCAAAACAAACATTTCCGTCATGGTGAGGCAATCAGGTGGCTACTGGTAGATGAAAAAAACAATACGATAGGCAGGATAGCTGGCTTCTTCGATAAAAAAATTGCAACCTCTTTTGAACAACCCACCGGGGCAATAGGATTTTTTGAATGTATCAATAACCGTGAAGCAGCATTTATGCTTTTCGACAGAGCCAAAACATGGCTTGAAGCAAAGGGCATGGAAGCGATGGACGGTCCGGTAAATTTTGGTGACCGTGACAAGTGGTGGGGCTTACTGGTGGATGGCTTCTATGAACCTAACTACTGTATGCCGTATAACTTTGCATACTATCAATCATTTTTTGAGTCTTATGGGTTTAAAAACTATTTCAATCAATATACTTATCATAGAACCGTATCAGATAGTGGTTTAGCCGACAGAATTGAACAGACCGCCGAACGTATTGCTAAAAACCCGGACTATCGGGTTTCTCATATTAATAAGAAAGAACTCGATAAATATGCTTATGAGTTCAGACATATTTATAATAAAGCATGGACAAGATACAGTGGTGTGAAAGAGATTACTGTTACTCATGCCAAAGCCCTGTTAAACAGTCTAAAGCCTATACTTGACGAAAGATTAATATGGTTTACCTATTATAAAGACGAACCGGTCGCTTTCTTAGTCATGGTGCCTGAGATGAACCAGATATTCAAACATATAAATGGCTCATTAAATCTTTGGGGCAAAATCAAAGTGTTTTATCATCTGAAAATCAAAAAAAGTTGCAAAAAAGCATTAGGGCTGATATTTGGCATCGCAGAGGAGCATCAGCGTAAAGGCCTGGAAGGTGCAATGATATGGAAATTCAGAGAAAAAGCTCTTTCAACCAGTTTTCCATACCGGGAGCTTGAACTAAACTGGATTGGTGATTTCAATCCTACCATGATGCGCATAGCAGAAATGATTGGGTTTACAATACGCAAGACCCACATAACCTATCGGTATTTATTCGACAGAGAGAAAGAGTTTAAACGTGCAAAAAGAGTAAGTTGATGGCATCAAAAAAACGTATTATCATCACCGGTATCAGCGGTTTCATCGGTTCAGCATTAGGTAGGCTGCTCGTTTCAAAAGGATATGAAGTTATTGGTTTAACACGTACTCTTGAAGAAAATAGAGAATTGAAGAAAAGTGGCATCACGCTGGTAAAGTGGAATGGCACCTGTCCGGAACCCTGGTTTGAATATGCTGAGGGTGCAAAGGCGATCATCAACCTTGCAGGAGCTAATATTGCAGAAGCCCGCTGGACACCTGCAAGAAAATCTTTAATAAGGAACAGCAGAATATCTGCTGTTCATGCGATACACGATGCAGTAAAGCTGGTAAATAATAAACCGGGGATGATTATTCAGGCGTCTGCTGTCGGATATTACGGTTATCAATGCCACGAGAAGGTGGATGAGACCGGTATGAAAGGAGATGGTTTTGTTGCCGATGTATGTGCTGATGTTGAAGAAGAGGTACTGGAAATTAGTGAGTCATTGGTAAAAATCGTCAGGTTCGGAATAATCCTTGGCACAACAGGAGGAGCCTTAAGGAAGATCATCAAAACAAGCAGTTTTGGCATAGGAGGATATCCGGAAAATGGCAAAAACACGGTTTCATGGATGCATCTAAATGATGCCCTGCATGCGATCCGGTTTATCATAGAGAAACAGCCTAAAGAGACAGTATTCAACCTCACTACACCTGTGCCTACCACCTTGAAAACCCTCACCTGCAGAACCACATCATTAAAGAAGAGGCCACTGTGCCTTCCTGTGCCAAAATTCTTTCTTTCAGCAATTTATGGAAAAACAATGTTACAGGAAACTATACTGGCAGATCAACATATTCATCCGGGAGCATTAACAAAAGTCGGATTCAGGTTTTTCTATCCGGAGATCAACGGAGCGTTAAAACAACTGCTTACATAGCTTTGTTTCTTCCCATCCCTTCTCTGCGCAACGACTGAGCTTTTGTTGTGTTTTCTTCCGGTAATATTCGGCTTCCAATCGGTTTTAAAAGATTTAATCCCTCGGCATGTGGGTTTTTTATCGCATCAGAAACAGGATAGGCGTTCATCTTTTCAGCAGGATAGGGTTTTAACATCCATGTAATATCATTCAGATGTTTACCATTCAACCACTGCTGTTCCATCTCTTTTTCAAGGATTACGGGCGACCGGTGATGCGACAGTTTTTGTATCAAACTATTGGCCACGGTAGTAATAATTGAGAATGAATGAATAATATTACCATCCATAGGGTTTTCCCAGCGGTCCCATATCCCTGCAAAAGCAAATGGTTTTCTGTTGCGTAAATAGACCAGGTATGGTTTGCTTAGCCCTTCAGCGGTGGTCCCTTCGATAAAAGCATCCGCAACAACGAGGCATCTGTTACTCCTTATAGGTTTTCGGAAAGCAGGCTTCGAGATGATTCCTTTTTTTCCGGTAAATGCAGGGTTGTTGTCTTTGTTATAATCACCTTCAGCACGTGCATTAAAGAGATACATCGGTTTCTTTGCCCAGAAAGGTGTAAGCCCGAACATAAAAAGCTGCAGTTGATTCGGAGTTTCATTGGTAATCACTATACCTTCTTTGCCCGGAGAGATATTGGTGCAGGGCGAAAAGGAGAAACCAAAGGGTGCTGTAACATTAAACGCACGCTCAATTACTTCTGTCTTCTGCACTAAAACATATCTGCCACACATCCTATATCCTCTTTAATATTGTGCAATAAAGATAGTAAGAAAAGATTTTTTGTAAAAAATATTCTGAATTATTTGGAATACAGAATTCAATATTGTACTTTTGCAAATTAACAACTAACTAATTAACAATAAAATCGTGTGCCCTATCAAAAGAATAGCTTTATTGCTATTTCTGTTACCTGTAATATGTACTGCACAACAACGTATCTCTGTCGGTATTCAGGTAGGAAATAACTACAATTCCGCTTACGGAAAAGATATCTATAATCCATGCACAAAAATTGGTTATGGAGTATATACTTTAGTGAAGTATGATCTTGATAAACATCACAGCATAATGGTTGAACCGGGAATCAATCAACTTGGTTTTCAAATTCAATTTGTAGATAAAGCAGATCTTTTCTGGACCTACCATCGAAAGTATAGCTACAGTTTCAATGCATTTTCGATTCCAGTGGCATATTCGTATAACTTTGGCCGCCGACAGATGTTTCATCTTTTTGCCGGTGGTTATATTCAATACATTTATAATAGCAAAGTCCACTGGCAAGATGAAGGGGTGATGTTTAAAACTACACAATATGCAGATAACGGGCTGTCGGATATCAACAGTTTTGCTCTAGGATGGAATGCAGGATTGTTGACAGGTATTGGCACATCATTTACCCTCATCGGTAAAGGGAGATTGCGTTCTCCGGTCACCGGATTTGCCAATACCAGGTACTTCACCGGAATACACAATGCCTTTTCCTATCAGGAACATACTGAAGATGAGCTCCACTTGTACCGTGAAGCCCATCTGACTAGTTTTCAGGTAAGGGTAGGGATTTCTATTCCGTTATAATAATAGATCAAAAAAATTAATTAAGGTATACCTGAATATTATCAGGTCGGTATATCCCTCTGATTTTACCACCGGCAGCGTTCTTTTGGGCTAAACCCGGGGAATAATAACGATCGAGCCATAAGGTAGCTTCCCCCTGTCCCAATAATTGAAGTTGGGTTTTATTTAGTAAAACACTTTTACTGTGCAAATTATCCTGCACAAAAACCTGGAGGTTTCCGTTTTGGGAACTATTTATGGTTAGCTTGACTAATTCATTCTGCCCTAAACTATCTCCGGTCCAGAACAATTCAAAAGTACTGTCTGTGGGGATGGTATCAACGCCTACCGCTTGTCCGATAGGATGAACAACGATGGCATTACTATAACCATTGCCATCCGTATCTGTCCATTCAAAAACCCCACTGCTCTGAAATCCGGCATACTCTTTTTCATAATAGGCCAAGGCAGATTTAAACGTCAACACATCTCCTTTAAAAGTTACCTGGCTGGGAGCTGTTAACTCCAGCTTTGTTCCGAATTCATTACTAAATCGAAAAGTGGCACGGGCATAAGTTTTATCAACATTGGAATTATAAAAGAGTTCATATTCGCAATAAATTTTGTCCTGGTTTACATCTGCTGAATCCTCCCTGTTGCATTGTGAAAACAACATCAACAGTGACATAATTATTACAACTACCGTAATCTGATAAACATATTTCATCATTTTGTATTTATTTAATTTATTTTAAGAAAATAGCCAATCGAGCCTACAAGATACTATAAATTATTATCATTGCACAACAACTTTTCCGCTGTACAATCCTTTATTGCTTTTAACCTGGTATATATAACTACCTGCGGCCAGTTGGGATACATCTATCATAATATTGTCTCCGGCAAAAGAGACGTGATACTTTTTGCCAGCAATGGCCTGCCCTTTTGAAGAGTAGAGTACCACTTCTGTTTCAAGCCCTAAAAATTGATCTCCCTCAATCACAAAGGATCCAACACAAGGGTTTGGCCAGGTTTTTATGGATCCTTCCTTGTTTTCCACGGTTCCAAGGGGTAGCAGGTCGATGTGAATATCATCCAGCAAAAGCTCGCTGCCCAACCCGATGTAATCGCCTTCCATATTGGAAGAGGCAAAAGCAATAGTCACCGTATCCACAAGTGGCCAGTCGTTGTATGCAAGGTCAATTTCAAAATAGGTATATGACATTACAGGAGGCAGGGGAATAATACGCTCTTCAATCATTATCATATCATCCATTGCATGGTCATAACGCCATGTCATCACACCGGCCAGGGCAGTATCATTACCAACAGGGTTGTATTTATAATACCCCGAGACCTTATCGGCATTTTGATAAACACGCAACCCTCCTTCGGGGCCGTTATCTCCAAATTTACCATTGGTAATAAATCCTATGGTATCATAAAAATGGGTTTTCACTGTTTTAAGCTGCATGGCATAAAGTCCCTGGTGGCTATCTGTTGTTTTCTGTGCCATCAAACCACTCGTGGAGGCGTAGTTCATAGAATACCAACCATCTGCCTCTTCGAACTGTATTGTTCTCCAATACTCAAATCCGGCGTTGGGGATCTGCTCTGCCTGTATCGGACCGGGACTGCCCATCTCAATATCATCAATAACAAGCCAACTGCCGGGTACTCCATTGCCGGCAAAAAAATTAGAACTGCCCATAATTACAATAATCGTATCAGGGATCGAAAATGAAAACCAATTCACTGAATTCCCAACCTTGGTCCATGATGGTTCTGATCCTTTGATGACTATTTCACACGAGCCAACATAACTACCCGCCGTCATAAAAAGAGCCAAAATAACCCCTGAATCAGCAGGTGCAATGTTGTGTTTCACCCATGCAGAAACAGAATCAGGAACAAAACTGTAGGGAACACCGGTGATGGAATTTCCAAATGGCTCTGTCGACAACAAAGCAACACCCGGAATAGTATCATCATTAAAAGCTTTAGTCTCCAGATGCAATGCGTAAGATCCTGTATGTGCGTCAGTCGTTTTTGTGGCTGTCATATCATATCCATTTTGATATAACATGGGATTATACGTCACAAATGTATCGGGCTCCTCGTAAAGCACCTTGTTTGTCCAGGATTCAAATCCGCCATTCACAACATTCTGTGACATAGCCGACATTGCAACACCTAAGAGAAAGAGTAAAATTGAATGTTTCATAGCGCTAATTTTTTTGTATAAAATTAATAACAAAAGAATAAAGAATACAAATATTTATAATCATCACTGTCCGATAAAAATACA
>JAVVFR010000340.1:0-2421 GCA_032250595.1 Bacteroidales bacterium
AATTATTAGTAACCGTTTAATGAGTTTATAAGCGTCTCTGGATTGATTGGATTCATTCTATGTCTATCGACATTAATACGGTTATATTCATCACAATCGGTAATTATATCGATAGGTTGTTCCGGCTTATCGAAATCACCGGTACTGATTTTAATGGCAGGGTCATTATAAAGTTTGTTCATATAGATTGCCCAAATAGGGAGCGCCATGGTGGCACCTTGTCCTAATGCCGTAGATCTGAAATGAACGCTTCTGTCTTCTGCGCCTACCCATACACCGGTTACCAGATCGGGTGTTGAACCAATGAACCAGCCATCAGAATTGTTGTCGGTGGTCCCGGTCTTTCCGGCTACCGGGTTGCGGATACCGTATTTATAGCCGATACGGGTACTAGTGCCGTATTGTACAACGCCTTTCATCAATTCAATCATCAGGTAAGCGGTCTGTTCACTCATCACTTCATGGCGTTCGGGGATAAAAGTAGCCAGAATATTGCCTTGCCGGTCTTCTATACGGGTGATAAAAGTTGGTTTCACATATACCCCTTTATTAGCAAAGGCAGCATGAGCACCGGTCATCTCGTAAACAGAGAGATCGGGGGTGCCAAGACATATTGATGGTACTGCCGGGATTTCTGATTCAACACCGAGGTCTTTTACGAACTTCACCACCGCTGCAGCACCATATTTTTTCATCACTAATGTAGTAACCTGGTTGATAGAGTGAGCCAGCGCTTCCTTGTAGTTTACCATCTGACCGTTTTTGTAACTCCCTGAATTCCTGGGGGTCCATGTTTTTCCATCAAATTCAATGGTAACGGGAATGTTTGGTACCATAGTACAGGGCGATTCTCCTTCCTGCATAGCCATGGCATATACAAATGGTTTAAATGTGGATCCTACCTGCCGTTTACTCTTTACCACATGATCGAATTTAAAAAAGTTGAAATTGATACCACCTACATAGGCTCTGACATAGCCGGTTTGTGGTTCAACAGACATAATGCCGGTATGTAAGAAATGCTTGCAATAGCGGATGGAATCCATTGGAGTCATTACTGTATCAATAGGCCCCTCCCAGCTAAAAACGGTCATGGGTACCGGAGTGTTGAATTGTTTCTCGATGCTTTTCTTAGAGTAGCCTGCGTTTTTCATCCTTATATATCTGTCTGACCGCTTCATAGCTTGTGTCATAAGATGTGTTATCTGCTCATTAGAAAGCCGAAAAAAAGGTGCATTTTTTCTTCCTTCCCAATGCTTAAAAAATTCTTCCTGCAGATAGTTGCCCAGATGTTCTTTTACAGCAGATTCAGCATGTTGTTGCATACGTGCATTGATCGTAGTATAGATTTTTAACCCGTCTTTATACAGGTCGATATTGGTATTATTTGCTTTGTTGTACTCTTTTAACCATTCACGTAAAAACTCACGCAAATACTCTCTAAAATAGGGTGCGAGCCCTGCCGTATGGTCAAGAGGTTTGTAAGCTGAAATATCAATAGGGATTTCTTTTATTGAATCTGCCTCTTCCTGCGTTAATGTCCCATATTTCCTCATTTGAGAGATAATGGTATTCCTGCGGCTAAGTGCATTTTCAGGGTTACGAACAGGGTGATATCGTGTTGGCCCTTTGAGCATACCAATCAGCAGCGCCGCTTCCTGAAAATTTACCTCAGTAGGCGTTTTATTGAAATATGTTTTTGTGGCAATTTTTATTCCATAACTGTTACCACCAAACGGTACTGTATTAAAATAGTGGGTAAGGATCTCCTTCTTTGTGAACCTGCGTTCCAGTTTGGCAGCTACTACCCACTCCTTAAACTTCATAGTAGCCAATCCGATTTTCGATTTCCTTTCTCTTGGAAACAGGTTCTTCGCAAGCTGCTGTGTTATAGTACTCCCCCCTCCTTTCGACTGAAACGTGACAACGCCCCACACCATCCTTGCCACAGCTTTAAAATCAACCCCTGAGTGCTTAATATATCGCACATCTTCTGTAGCAATAAGTGCATTGATCAGGTTCTCGCTGATCTCTTCATACCGGGTGTTGGAACGATTTTCGCGGTAATAGGTGCCCAGTAACTGACCGTCGGAAGAGAATATCTCTGTGGCAAGATAGCTCTTGGGGTTCTCTAATTCGTCCAGATCTGGCATGTAACCAAAAACACCGAGTGCCGATAAACAAAACATTAGTATTACAAACGCAACCAAACCTGTGTAAAAGTACCACAAACGCTTTATAATCCTTTTATAACGTGTTTGTTTATTTTTCTTTGTCATAGCGTATTATCTCTTTATTTAACAGACTTCTCAATCTTGATACCTACCGAATTAATGCCTTCCAATTCTTTTTCCCGCATAGCTTGTTCAATTTCAAAGATATATTCTCCTTGTTGTGGAAAAAATGCTTTGGGAGAGACCA
>JAVVFR010000341.1:0-2414 GCA_032250595.1 Bacteroidales bacterium
GTCTTCGTCTTCGGCGGCAGCGGCATCTTCAGCTTCATGAATTTCTTCGATTTTCAATGGGGTGATATTTTTGATAGATTCAACAATATCCTCTGTCTTCTGACCAAAAACCAATTCAATGCCAATATCTTCATGTGTTATTCCCGACATTTTGAGTTCAACAGATGCACTGAATACTTCACCGATATTTAGCGGGCGTTTTGTTGAATCAGGAATTCGAAGCTTAACCACTTCTATCGTATTCCAATGCATGCTCACATGATTCATCCATCCTGTTAAAGAACGAGCAACCTTAAAGTTCTCAGCCTTCAATTTAGTAGCATACTTTTCAAGTGGTTGATAATATTTTGTATTATAGTCGTTTAACATACGTTTCATCGTGTATTTGGGAGCAATCTCTTTAAAACTATTTTTTATTCGTTTCACCCATTCCACAGGGATCTCATCGTTATTACGATCATAAAATATGGCAGCAATTTGATCTTCAAGGATATTATATATGGTCTCAGCATCCAGCTGATCCTGAAGTTCCTGGTTTTCAAACACTTTCTCTTCCGGTAGTGCCCATCCGCCATCCCTGATATAACCTTCAGCCCACCAACCATCGAGAACACTGAGATTAAGCACACCGTTCATAGCCGCTTTTTCTCCACTGGTGCCGGAAGCTTCCATGGGTCTTGTAGGGGTGTTTAACCATACGTCGCACGATTGTACCAGCATGGCAGCTGTAGTCATATCATAATCCTCCAGAAACACAATTTTTCCTGTAAATTCAGGCTTACGGCTAAACACTATTATTTGTTTTATTAACTCCTGACCGGCCATATCTTTTGGATGTGCTTTGCCTGAAAAAATCAACTGTACCGGCCGCTCCGGGTTATTAACAATAGCTGCCAACCGCTCTTCATTGGAAAAGAGCAAAGTAGCACGTTTATAGGTCGCAAAACGCCTGGCAAAGCCTATAGTTAAAGCATTTGGGTCCAATGTCTCTATTACTTTAACAATATGTTTAGGAGACTCCTGACGATGCGTCATATCACCGGTTAACCCGGCTTTGATAAAACGTATTAAATCTGTTCTCAATTGATTTCGTGTTTCCCATATCAACGAATCAGGTATCTCTTCAATGCGTTGCCAATATTCATGGTTATGATGATTGTCTTCAAAACCCTCGCCTAAATACTCCTTATGGATCGATTTCCAAAGTGTATTGCACCATGTAGGATAATGTACACCATTGGTAACATGACCAATACTGATTTCTTCTTCAAAATAACCTTCGTACATAGGAGCAAACATCTTTCTACTCACTTTTTCATGGATCTTACTCACCCCATTCACTTCTCTTGAGCAACGAATAGCTAACACACTCATTGAAAACTTCTCCTCACTGTTTTGTGGATCAATACGTCCTAAACCAATAAATCGATCCCAATCGATATGCATTCGTTCAGGATAATGCCGAATATAGGCACGGAGCATATCTTCCGGAAACCTGTCATGTCCGGCAGGAACAGGTGTATGCGTAGTAAAAAGTGATGTGGAACGCACTACAGAAAGTGCTTCATCGAATGATAAACGATGCTTCTCAATATAATATCTAATCCGTTCAAAGTTAATAAATGCAGCATGACCTTCATTACAATGATATATATCGGGTTGAATCCCCAGTTTATTGAGTAACCTGATACCACCCACCCCAAGTAATAACTCTTGCTTAAAACGATTCTCCAAATCGCCCCCATACAGTTGATGCGTTACATTTCTGTCGTGAGATACATTCTCATCAATATCTGTATCCAACAGATAAAGTTTTATCTTTCCTACCTCCACCAGCCATACTTTTGCTACCATATTTCTGCCGGGCAGAGCCAATACTATTGTGATCCACTCACCATGATCATCCCTTACCGGCTGCAGTGGCATATGTGAAAACTTCTGAGGAGTTAATACAGGTACCTGTTGTCCGTTGACAGAGATCTGTTGCGTAAAATATCCATATCGGTAAAGCAAACCGACAGCTGTAATATCATGGCCACTATCGCTTGCCTCCTTAAGATAGTCTCCTGCAAGCACTCCCAATCCACCGGAATAGGTTTTTAAGCTGTCGTGAAGACCGTATTCCATGCTGAAGTAAGCTACTGAAGGGTGCGAGCTACCGGATGTTTTTTCTTTAGCTGTAAGTAATTGCTCATATACCTGATCCAAAGAAGCTATAAACTCCTCATCGTCAGCAAGTGCATTTAACTCATCATAGTTCAGTTCTGCAAGCATACGCACAGGGTTGTGTTGTGATTCAACCCACAATGCCGGATTAATATTGGCAAAGAGTTCAACGGCAGCATCATTCCAAGACCACCAAAGATTATGAGCCAAAATGTGCAATTTCTTTATCTTTTCAGGATACACTGTCT
>JAVVFR010000342.1:0-2403 GCA_032250595.1 Bacteroidales bacterium
GATCCCAATGGAGATATTATTGCTAAATGTGTAGAGGTTTTTGAAGATGATAAACTAAAATGTGCTACAAAAGCAGTCCTACGTAACAGCCTCTCTATAGATCAATTAAGAAGATTATTACTGCTTCTTGATTTCGAAAACAGCAAGATTGTGTTAATAAAATCAGCATGGAGTAATGTCAGCGATAAAGAGAATGTTGCATCATTATATGATGTTTTTGAATTTCAATCCAACGTGGATAAAGTTAAAGCATGGATAAGTCAACAAAATAGTAATTAGCTCATATTGCATTATGAATATATCACGTCGTATTCTGGTTGCCATACCTTTCTTGATTATTATTGTGCTGGGGTTTTTGTTCTTTTTTGATATTATCATCTATTTTTTCCTTGCCGGTATTTTATCTATTATGGGACATCCAATCGTTGTTTTTTTTGATAAATTACGGATTGGCAAATTTAAGATGCCCCATTCTATCAATGCATTATTGGCATTGATAACTATGGTCACTCTGTTTGCTGTTTTTATTGCAGTGGTGATTCCGGTAATTGCTAATCAGGCTAATGCTATTTCAGAAATGAGTGTTGAGGAAGTGACAGCTACCTATGCCGAACCAATATTTAAACTGGAGAATACCCTGATTAAATTTGGCGTACTGGAAAAGGGAGAGACCATAGAAGAGTCTGTTAGCAAGCATATTACAAGTATTGTAGAGTATATTGATGTTTCTACTATTTTACAGCGGTCATTTAATATTGCAGGGCAGTTGTTTATTGGTGTATTTGCTGTGTTATTTATGACATTTTTCTTTTTACGCGATGATAAGCTTTTTTTTAACGGGATGCTTATGTTCGTTCCGGAACAGTATGAGCAACAAGCTAAACATATCCTTGCGCACAGTAAGCGGTTGCTTACCCGTTATTTTATTGGCCTTTTAATTGAGTTGGTCTCTATGATGACCCTCATCACTATAGGGGGTTTGATAATTGGAGTAAAGAATGCATTCCTGATTGGTTTTTTGGGTGGGATGATGAATATTATACCCTATCTTGGACCTGTAATAGGTGCTACCATTGGAGCATTACTGGTGGCTACCACCAACCTTGGTGTTGATCTGTATGCACAGTTATTGCCGCTAGTGGGTGGTATCGTGGTCGTATTTATCATCTGTAACTTGCTGGATAATATTGTGCTTCAACCGTTGATATACAGCAATAGCGTGTTAGCACATCCTTTGGAGATATTTATTGTTATTATGATGGCGGGCAGTTTGGCAGGAATACCGGGTATGATCCTAGCCATACCTTCATATACTGTACTTAGAATAATTGCCCGGGAGTTCCTTCATCAGTCAAAGATTGTGAAAAAATTAACATCCAGGATATAGCATTTTGAAAAGAGTGAATAGTCTGATATATGACCGATTGAATATGGTAAGAAAAGTGACGTTAAAAAGGCTTTTAAACTTAATGGTGCTTTATATGTCATGGATCGCAGCACGTTATTTTAAAATTATACATATCAAAGGAACACCGGCGTTTGCTTCTGTTGAACCTACCACTGCCTGTAATCTCTCTTGTCCTGAGTGTCCTGCAGGTACAGGAAAATTTTTTCGGAAAAAAGGAAACATAAAGAAGGAATATTTTTGTAATTATATTGATAAGCTATTGCCAAACCTGATCTGGTTAAATCTGTATTTTCAGGGAGAGCCATTTTTGCATCCTCAATTTATGGATATGATAGCTTATGCCGGTAAGAAAAATCTCTATACTGCTACATCCACAAACGGTCATTTTCTTACTGATGAAAATTGCAAAGCGTTGATAGATGCCGGGCTCGACCGTATTGTTATTTCTATCGATGGGCTCGATCAGGAAACATACCAGCGATATAGAAGAGGGGGAGATGTTAATACTGTTAAAGATGGCGTTATACGATTGGTGAAGCACAAGGCTGCTCGGAGATCGAAAAAGCCATACATCATTTTGCAATCACTTCTACTTAAAAGTAACGAGAATCAACTAATCGCCCTAAAGAATTGGTGGAAGGAAACAGGAGCTGATGAACTTCAACTTAAAAAGGCACAATTCTATGATTTTTATGAAGGGAATCAATTGATGCCCGATAACCAGTCTGTTAGCAGGTATCGAAAAGTTGATGAAGGGAAATTTGTTATTAACAGCAAACTTCCTGACTACTGTAAACGACTGTGGTTTACTGTGGTGATAACTTGGGATGGTGAATTGGTGCCTTGTTGTTTCGATAAAAATGCAGCTTTCTCATACGGAAATATCTCTTCCGGGAGCCTTAATGAAATCTGGAAAGGGGAAAAGAGCATTAATTTTAGAAAACGCGTCTTTTCAAACAGAAAATCTATCCCTATCTGTTGTAATTGTAGTGAAG
>JAVVFR010000343.1:0-2401 GCA_032250595.1 Bacteroidales bacterium
TAATACATTATTGTTGTTTTCATCGTCATCCTTTTTACATGAGGATGTAATAAACAAAAACGATATCACAAATATTCCTGCAAATACAATAAACTTACTTTTCATCTTCTTCTTTTTAATTTAACAAATAGAATTAACTCTTTACTCAACCACATACATTTCAATAGTAATATTTTTTGTCTCCCCTTTATCCAGGTTGATCGGATAAGGCCAAAAACCAAAGTAATCATCTTTCGATATCATCAAATTGCTGTCAAAATCTTTCCACGCCATTACATAATAAACATCCGGCTGCAATTTTTCGAAAGAACCTTTTGACATACTTGATGAGCCCGTACTGGTGGTTGATGTGATTTTTGCATTAAAATTTGATTTTGAATGAAGCTCGATAGATAATGTGCTTACATCTACCGTCTCCCCTTCAAGTGGTTTGCATGTAACTTCTATATCGCCTGTCTCTCTCTTTTTCTTACACGATGAGAATGTAACAAACAGTATACAAATCAGGATTACACTAAGGATATTATAAATTTTCATTATTTTTAAATTATCGTTGAACAATACATTTTGTTGTAAGATTCTTATTGTCTGTTTTTACAGTAACCAGATACAATCCATCAGGTATGTCATCAACAGGCACTTCATTCAGGTGCATCCCCGATATTTTAACGAATGGGAAGGTCTTTAACACTCGTCCATTCAGATCGATGATACTGCATAATGCATCTCCTTCGTCGTCATTAATCACTGCAATACTCATGACATCTGTCACCGGGTTTGGCAATACAGTAATTTCAACACCCCTATTAACAAGGTTGTTTTCCAAAGAAATTTTACCTCCGGGCATTTCTGCATTATCCATTGGGTCAGGATAAAGCTGAAGAATTGCATCCTGGCCATTTGTGTAATTAGAGTATCCCGGATTAAGGTTTGTCATATAGAAATATCCGTTATAAGAGCCGCCCCATCCCCAGTTAAAATGGAAATGGTCGGGATAATGAAAGCCATCACAAACGAAAGCATGATTAGGTCCGGAATACATCACCGGTGCTCCATCGATAAGTTCTGCTCTTACGAGGATTTTCCATGTTTCATCATCAACACTATTTTTTGTCATCACATGGGCTGTAAAATTATACCTGAAATACATATCAAAAGCATCTCTGGCACTGAACATGGAAGCCCCTGACCCACCTGGAGCGTAATTCATATCAACAGAAACACCACAATGATACATCAACTGGGCCACATTTGGATTGGGACTTGTTACGATATCCGGCATCTTACTGTAATCATAAGTAGTTGCCCCGAAGTTGGCATATTGCTTACCATAGTATGGATGCATATAATAGTGACTCCCTTTCCCGGTTTTTGGATGCTTAAATGATTTCATAACTTGCGCCATGGCTGTAGCCACACAACCGGTAACAGAACCACCGGGCGTGCTGTCGTTATAATACAGCCCTTGATCCCACTTTGTAGTACACCAGGGGCCTATCGTTATAATGTCTTTTGTGGCTGAAAAATCATCACGGTTATATTTTGACCAAACTTCAGTTAATTCAGCAACAGGGAGTGGGTTATCGTCACGTATTTCCACTATCTGACGTTCATATAAACTCATCTGCGCTCTGAAAGAGGGATGATGATTATCGGTGCGATATGCTCCTTCAAAAGAATAAGCTAAAACCGGATAAACAACATCATCGGCTGCTACTATAACAAAACCATGCTCCTTGCCAATATTAAAAATATAATAAGCCGGATCTCCTGCATAGTCAATAACAAACTCTTCTGTTATTACTATATCTGCCATATTCATCAGCATCTTTTGTTGAACGCGTTCAAAGTAAATATTTTTAGCTATCCTGCGTGCCTCTTCTATGGTAACAGGTCCGGAAAATACTGAAAAACTTAATAACCCGAAAAATAAAAGTAATACAAACTTTCTCATTTGTTTAATCTTTTTAATGATACTATACTATTAATCCCAATATTATTCAAAAAAGAGCTTATTTCTTCTCACAAAACTCATCAAGTTTACCTTCTTCAATATATTTATTGATCCTTTGAATGTCTTTCTCGTGATCTACACCGGAACTGCATACATACAATTCAACAATAGGATCACTATCGAGAATAGCTGAAAGCAGTTCTTCAATTGATGGTGGTTTCGACATAGCTGTATAGGTTTCATAGGTAATTGAGGTAAAGGCCACGTTCGGCCCAATGCCACGTAAGTCCAAAAGATAACCATCACTTAAATTTACCGGTTTAGCCAATTCCCCATGGAAATACAAATCGGTTGGATCGGGAAAACTAACTACCTTTTGTTTATCTTCCGATAAAATAACAGGTACAAAATCTGAATAATCTCCTTTTGTCATATATAGGATCAAAG
>JAVVFR010000344.1:0-1607 GCA_032250595.1 Bacteroidales bacterium
TTGGAACAAATATTCCGGGGAATGCACATGAAGCCATCACTGCGGTATTGATATGGTGATGCTTTGCCCGCTGCAGTACATAAGCATCCGGTTTGTTTGAAATAACCAGCGCCACACCGATGAGTGAATGTCCGGAAAAGTAACGAATGATGTTTTCGGCATTCGTACCGTTGCCGGAAGCAAAAATGGCTAAGTGAATCATGATACTGTTAGATTTCTACAAAGGTATAAAAATTACCAAACTACTGTTTTATCGCAAATACCTGGACTGCAATAAGCCTTTTCGTTTTTTCATCATAAGCAACAGCCACCGCAGTGTGATTATACTGTGGATTAAGTAAATTTTGATAATGTGCTGATGATTGTCGCCATATATTTATTATGCTCAAAGAAGTGGCTTTGTAAGTATAGTTTGTGTAATCTCTATTGTTTCCATCGTTTACGGCAGTTTGAATATAGGTTAATGCAATGTTTTCACCAACATAATATCCTTCTCCCCCATAATATTCAACACGTTTTTGTGCAGTTCTCTTCTTTGAAGTTGTTTGGGTGTGAGTAAGTGAACGCTTCGATAACAGGTACTGTGCATGGTCGGCAGCGGCTATGTATAAAATGGAATCAAATACTAACGCGCTGCGGTCTTTTTGTGTGCGTAGTGAATCAATACACTTCTCTATGAGTTGTTCCAGCAGTTGATGGTGAATGTTCTGTCTGTCAATCGTGTCGGATGGTTGCTGACCAGATATCCTTAACGAAAAGAAAAAAAAGCATAACGCCAAAAGCTGTAAAAAAAGTGGTTTTCTCATATATAATATCCTGGTTTATATTATAATTTTTACATAATATTGTTAAAGAGTATAGTAAACAACGGAAAATATAAAGAAATAATATCATAAGTAGTTTTTTTGCTATATGTAAAATCTATCAAAATTTATGTTAAATAGCCTTGATTTCGCCTTGAAGGCAGATTATTTTATTTGTAAATTGCTGAATATCTGAATAAAACGATTAAATGCATCTTTTTTTTCTTGCATAATTCGGGTATTATTTATTTCTTTGCAATCTGTTTAACCAAAAAATTATAAAAACATGTCTGATATTACAACAAGAGTAAAATCGATCATCGTTGACAAACTTGGAGTTGATGAGAATGAAGTTACCCCGGAAGCAAGTTTTACAAATGATTTAGGTGCTGATTCCCTTGACACTGTTGAACTTATTATGGAGTTTGAAAAAGAGTTTAACATTGCCATTCCTGATGATCAGGCCGAAAAAATTGGCACTGTAGGTGAAGCTGTTTCTTATATTGAAAATAATTTAAAATAAATTAAATCTATTTACTTCATGGAATTGAAGCGAGTAGTTGTAACCGGATTGGGTGCACTTACTCCGTTGGGTAACACTGTCGGTGCTTACTGGCAAGCGTTAATCAACGGGGTAAATGGTGCCAATATGATCACACGGTTCGACGCATCTAATAAGTTTAAATCTCAATTTGCTTGTGAACTCAAAGCGTTTGACCCGGCTGATTATTTTGACCGGAAAGAGGTACGAAAATTAGACCCGTATGCTCAATATGCTATCATAGCCAGCGATGAAGCTATCGC
>JAVVFR010000344.1:1617-2399 GCA_032250595.1 Bacteroidales bacterium
ATCGCTGACTCAGGTTTTATTGGTATTGCAGATCCTGATAGAGTGGGTGTCATCTGGGCATCAGGAATTGGTGGTTTGTTGACCTTCCAGCAAGAAGTCACAGAGTTTGTTAAAGGGGATGGAACACCGCGTTTTAGCCCGTTTTTTATTCCGAAGATGATTCCTGATATCGCTTCCGGCCATATCTCTATCAAGCATTGTTTGCGTGGCCCCAACTATTGCACTACCTCTGCATGTGCATCGGCAGCTTCGGCTTTTGGTGATTCTTTTAACCACATCAGGCTTGGTAAAGCAGATGTGATGGTGACCGGAGGCTCTGAGATGCCTATTACCGAAGCAAGCATTGGTGGCTTTAATGCAATGCATGCCTTATCAACACGTAATGATGACTTTGCTACAGGATCAAGACCCTTCGATAAAGATCGTGATGGTTTTGTACCGGGTGAAGGCAGCGGTGCAATCATTCTTGAAGAGCTTCAACATGCACTGGCCAGAGGTGCCAAGATTTACGCCGAAGTGGGCGGCTGTGGTATGTCTGCCGATGCGCACCATATCACTTCTCCACACCCCGATGGCTATGGCGCATTTCTTTGTATGAAACATGCTGTCGAAGAAGCAGGTCTTGACATCACCGATGTGGATCATATCAATACCCATGGAACTTCCACTCCTGCCGGTGATCTTGCAGAACCTAAAGCTATCGTGAACCTATTTAAAGACCATGCCTATAAAATCGCAATAAATTCTACTAAATCAATGACCGGTCACCTTCTGGGTGCCGC
>JAVVFR010000345.1:0-2379 GCA_032250595.1 Bacteroidales bacterium
TTCAAAGGTCACTCATAATCCTGAAAAGACATTCCGGTTGTTTTTATAAGCTGTTGAGAGAAACCTTTGGATGCGAACATTGATAACCAGTAACCGGTGTCGTGATATATATATTTTAAGAATTATAAATGTCTGAAAAATTACCGTTGGGAAATTTTATCATGATATATATATTATTCTTAATCAAAAAAAGTTATACCTTTATTTCGAAAAAAAAATAAGTATGGATTGTCCGGTTTGTCTGGTTCCCATGTTTATCATGGAACTTGATAGTGTTGAAGTAGATCACTGTTTTTCTTGCAAAGGAATTTGGCTTGATGCCGGCGAGTTGGAGGAGTTGTTACATAGTGCTGCAGCAAAAGATGAGCTGCTGGCCTCCTTTACAATTGTGAATTCCACTGAAACTATTAGGAGGTGTCCTATCTGCCTTTCAAAAATGAATAAAATAGAGGTGGGTGAGAAGGTTACGAAGGTGTTGATCGATAGTTGTAAAAAAGGCCATGGGATATGGTTTGATGAGGGAGAGTTACACGAGGTAATATCAAACAGCAGTCGTGGTAATGAGAATCCTGTGTTGCATTTGCTACAGAAAATGTTTAGCTACGATTTGTCGCATAAAAAAGAAAAATAACATCAAAAATTAATTAATTTTAATAAAATAAATAGTATGACAACTTTACTAATTTTACTTGCCATATTGCTGGTAATTGTTTTATGGCTCGTAGGAGCTTATAACGGATTGGTTCGTTTAAAAAACCGGGTAAAAAACATGTGGTCTCAGATAGATGTCCAGCTGAAGCGACGCCACGATTTGATACCAAACCTTATTGAAACAGTGAAAGGTTATATGACACATGAACGCGAGGTGCTGGAGAATATAACCAGCTATCGTGCACAGGCGATGGATGCTAAAACTGTAGGAGAGAAAGCACAAGCTGAGGGTATGCTCGGCCAGGCTTTGGGTAAGCTTCAGGTGGCTGTAGAGGCATATCCCGATCTTAAAGCGAATCAAAATTTTCTCTCGCTTCAGGAAGAGTTGGCATCAACAGAAAACAGAATCGCTTTTTCTCGTCAGGCATATAACGATTCAGTAATGAGTTTTAATAATAAGATAGAGATGTTTCCATCAAATATTGTGGCGAAAATGTTTAGTTTCAATCAGGAAGAATTCTTTGAAATTGAAGATCCGCAAGAGAAAGTTGTTCCAAAGGTAGATTTTTCATTATAAAAAAACGAGATTTCAATATGTGGGAATTGATCAGGGCTAATAAACGGCGTTCGTTTGTTCTTTTTATAATGATGGGTTCGGTGCTTATCGGGCTGGGCTTTTTGCTGGGTATAGCCCTGGGGGGGCCGGCTGCCGGCACCGGGGGCATAGTGATTGCTGTTGTTTTATGGCTTATTTTGGTATTGATTGCAATGGTTGGTGGTAGTAAAATATTGTTGGCTTCCAGTAAAGCGAAAGAGGTGAAACGGGATGTTCATCCACAGCTGTTCAACATAGTAGAGGAGATGCAGATTGCTGCCGGATTGAAAGCAATGCCAAAAGTTTATATTATCCAGACCGATGCACTGAATGCTTTTGCTGCCGGTATGAAACCTGAAAATAGTGCAATCGCAGTTACTGCAGGATTGTTAGCCACCATGAACCGCGATGAACTTCAGGGTGTGGTCGCACATGAGATGTCGCATATCATAAATCGGGATATTCGTTTTATGACGCTGGCCGGAGTGATGCTTGGAAGCGTGGTACTGGTGTCAGAGATTTTTCTGCGTGGTATGATCTATGGATCCGCAACACGCTATCGCTCTTCATCAGGGAAAGGTGGCGGACAGGCACAACTCGTTATGTTGGTTGTGGCTGTGGTAGCTGCAATTTTAGCACCTATTGCCGCACAACTACTCTATTTCTCTATCTCCCGCAAAAGGGAATACCTGGCTGATGCTTCTGCTGCCAGACTTACAAGGTATCCCGAAGGCCTTGCTTCTGCACTGGAGAAAATCTCCTTGTCAACAGCTGATATCCCCGCACCTAGCAAAGTGACAGCACCATTATATATTGCCAATCCTTTAAAGAAAAAAGGGAAAAGAATTAATAATCTTACCAGTACACACCCTCCTGTTGATGAACGTATACGAATACTGCGCTCTATGAATGGTGCTGCCTACCTTAATTATCAGTCGGCTTATCAGGCCTTGAAAGGGGCTAATCATAAACTGTTGCCCAACTCTGCTTTAACAGATAATGAAGGTATTCCAATACGTGGCGCATCTCTTTCAGAAGATGTTATCTCTAAAACCCCTGTTGCCAAAAGCAATGCCTCTGTTGGATTGAAGAATATACGAAGAGAGACAGGAGATATTATCATGGCTGCCAAT
>JAVVFR010000346.1:0-2377 GCA_032250595.1 Bacteroidales bacterium
CTGTTAAAAGCATAACCACGCTTTGTCAACTCCTCTTTTAAAGTATTGTAATTTTCAATGATGCCATTATGGATAATAGCAAGCTCTTTTCGTTGGGAGAAGTGAGGGTGAGCATTGATATCAGAGGGTTCTCCATGGGTTGCCCAACGAGTATGGGCTATGCCAATGTTGCCGGAAATATCTTTGTCAGCGATGTAGCTTTCCAGATCAGCTACTTTTCCCTGACACTTATATAAATTGATTTGAGCACTGAAAAGTGCAATACCTGCACTGTCGTAACCTCTGTATTCAAGCCGGTACAGGCCGTTTATCAATATGGGATAAGCTTGTTTGTTGCCCATATAAGCTACAATTCCACACATAAAGTATCAGTTTTAAAGTTTTGTATATGCAATCTCCACGGTGAGATTTTTAGAGGCCAATGTATTCCCAAGCAGTTTTACCCTATCAGCTTTTACAGCTGCGCCGGAGACCATAATATAGAGTCCGTGATTGGTATATTTTCCGGCAATGATATCCTGCATATAACGGGTAATCCTAAAACGATATTCTCCTTTTAGCTTGTCATAATATCCGCCCAGGTAAGTGTCACCTTCCAGATAATCACTTGTAAAAGCATTCTCTCCTTCATCATTAATACGCGCAATAGCCAGGCGGGATGGCGGAGTGTATTTCGAAGCGTTCATATCGTTAGGGTCAACACGAAATATCAATTCCGCCCTGTTTATCGCTATGTTTTGTTCAGATGCAAGCTGTTTAATCCAGGGGATATCCAATTTAATCTTTATGCCACCCATGGCTTGCAGATATACATTGTCATTTAATCCATTGAGGTTCTGATTTTTTATCTCAGCTTTTGCTTCATAATAATTATTATGATCAAAATGGTTGTAACGTGCAGCAGCATTGCTGATAGCAAAAGGGTAGGTTAGTGTATCAGTGCTATTATGGTAAAATAGGATCATCTGCGAATTTTCGGCCCCAA
This sequence comes from Bacteroidales bacterium, assembly GCA_032250595.1. Classification (GTDB taxonomy): domain Bacteria; phylum Bacteroidota; class Bacteroidia; order Bacteroidales; family SKPS01; genus SKPS01. The sequence goes on from JAVVFR010000346.1 coordinate 986, forward strand.
GATTAAAGTAGAAGATGCCACCCTGACTCTCTGTTGTAACCGGATCTACCTTTATGTAAAGGCCTTTAAAAAACTCAAGAAATGCATCGTTGTCGGAAAGTTCGGCAGTGCCGGAAGCGTTGATGAACTTGTCTGTTAGTCCGTTGGCATCCATTTTAATACGCAATAATGCCGGTTTTTTAACACCATCAACAACAGTACTGTCGGTAGGGTTGAACATGATCTGTTGTTGTGCAACAATGTTGGTATGTGAAAGCAGTTGATTGGAATAGTAGTTACTGTCGATATCAAATATCTCTCCTTGATCAATTTCATACACAGTAACATTATGAAGCACATTGCTGTCACCGTAAAATCCGGCGTATTGCAGGTAGAGTATCAATGAATCTCCTACAGGTGCATTTCCAAAATCAACACTGTTTGATGAGAGAAGCAGTTGCGTAAATACTGAGGCATTGGATATACCGAAGAGTGGGTCGTAATAACTTCCCAACAGATTGAGGAAGTAGTTGTCGGAACGTATCGAATCCTCAATCATTGAATATGCAAAAACTGATAAAGTATCTGTATAATTTACCCCTAATTGATTGCCGGATTTTTGAATGATATCTAATCCTAATTCATCATCTTTTTTGCATCCAATTGTAAAGATGATTACGACCATTAGTAAGGCAAATAGTCGAATGATCGCTGTTCTCTTCATAAGCAATGCGTGTTTTTATCGTTTTTTATGATAAAATGCTCTCTTTTGACATAACTTCATTGTAAAAAGCATTGTATGCTTTTATATACTCCTCTTCAGGCTGATAATCCAGATAAGGCTTGCCACTCTCTTTTAAGTAATCAAAAAGAGTTTCGTTGATTTTTTCACTACCTAAAATTATTGCATCAGAATAATCGATGGCTGTTTTCATTAGTGAAAGATAATCAGGTTTTTTTAATTTCTCAATATCTTTTTTTCGTACGTTCTCCATTAAAAACTTCTCAGACATCTTACTATCCAGTGATTCCGGGAAATAATCATTATATAAGGAGAAAATAATTTTTGATTCAGAAAAGATAGGATTCTCTTTATAAGACGTTTTCAGATAAATAGGAACACAAGCAGAAAACCAGCCGTGGCAATGTACGATATCCGGTGCCCATCCCAGTTTCTTAACAGTTTCAATAACCCCACGACCAAAAAATATTATTCGCTCATCGTTATCTTCAAAAAACTTCCCGCTTTTATCACGTATCATGAATTTCCTTTGGAAATAATCTTCATTATCAATAAAATAGACCTGCATCCTGGCCGATTGGATAGAAGCTACTTTTATGATCAGTGGGTGATCGGCATCATCAATTATTAAGTTCATTCCGGATAATCTGATTACTTCATGTAACTGATTA
>JAVVFR010000347.1:0-2369 GCA_032250595.1 Bacteroidales bacterium
CGAAACGATGAAGACCACCTTGGGAATCGGAGGGCCACCCAACCTTTGGCTTGAGTTTGACCATACCTATAAGCTTAACCCTGCCGGTTGGAAAACTGCCGTAAAAACCCGCCAAAACAGTCCTGATGCCGATTGTGGTGTGGGTTTGCTCGTGGAGCGTGATGGTAATTCAGTGAATGTGTATGCAAAGGTGCGTTTCTTTAACCAGCTTTCAGGCAATTACAATCTGGCGGTGTATGTGGTGGAGAGTGGGATGATATCATCACAGACCACTCCTTCAGGTACTGATCCAAACTATGAACACAATCTGGTGTTGAGGGATGAGATTGCCAATGGCTCTGCATGGGGTATGCCTTTGTTTACCGGTAGTTCTGTAGATGAATATCAGGTAACTATTGAGTATATACCCGGCCCTGGAATTGACCTCGATAACGTGAAGTATGTTGCTGTAATTTATGAGATGGATGCCACCGGAAAGCCGGTATCTTCTCCTAATTCCAATACCAAATAGTAATTAAAAATATTTTGGTATCTTTGTGAACAGGTCCTGCAAATCTTAAGCGTACATTGATACAATCAGTTATCATTCACCAAGGTTTTATCTATACTAAAAATCTGGCATAATATGATTAAAAAAGCTAACCTAACCCTGTTTATGCTGTTGTTTCTTTTTGGAATCGGACAGTCTCTATTTGCTCAAGTCCTTCCGGATAAATATAACCTTATGGATGTGAGTGGACAAAACTATGTCACGAGCGTTAAATATCAGCAAGGGGGTACCTGCTGGACGCATGGGACAATGGCTTCTATGGAAGGCAACTTACTGATCACAGGCAATTGGACAGCAGCAGGAGAGGCAGGGGAACCGAATCTCGCTGAATATCATCTCGACTGGTGGAATGGATTTAATGACTATAACAACGATGATGCTGATCCTCCTTCCGGCAGCGGGCTTGAAATACATATGGGGGGTGACTACCGTGTAGCTTCTGCTTATTTTGCCAGGCTGGAAGGAGCGGTACGTGATATCGACGGGCAATCATATACTACCCCTCCATTACGATTCGACAGCAGCTATCACTATTTTTATCCCTATCGTATTGAGTGGTACAGTGCCGGTGAGAACCTTCAGTATATCGATATCATTAAAAGTAAAATTATAGAGTATGGGGTTATGGGTACCTGCATCGGCTACAGTCAGCCGTTTATGTCGGGCGATTCTACCTTCTATCAACCTCCCTCATCTTCTATGGATCCTAATCATGCTATCGCTATCGTAGGATGGGATGATAATCAGGTTACACAGGCACCAACTCCCGGAGCATGGCTATGTAAAAACAGCTGGGGCAGCAGCTGGGGAGATAACGGATATTTTTGGGTGTCGTATCACGATAAATATGCTGCCAGGCATCCGGAAATGGGAGCCGTCTCTTTTATTGATGTCAATACCCTTCAATGGTCCAATGTTTATTATCATGATTATCATGGTTGGCGCGATACCTTGCATAATGTAACAAAAGCATTTAATATATTCAAAGCAGAAGGCAAGGAGGATATTACCCATGTGAATTTCTATACTGCTAAAGATAGTGTAACCTATACCGTAAAAATTTATGACGACTTTGATGGGTTGCAACTCTCCAATGAACGTGTTACTGCCACAGGAACAATTGACCATACAGGAATGCATACTATCGAACTGCCAACACCCGTTACCGTTTATAAAGATGATATCTTCTATCTTTATCTTGAGTTATCTGATGGCGGACATCCTGTTGACAAGACTTCTATAGTTCCTGTGTTATTGGGGGCTACATCACGTACTGTCGTTGTTTCAAAAGCCTCTCCGGAAGAAAGCTATTTTTATCAGGGAGGTGCATGGCTTGATCTCTACAACCTTGATTCTACCGCCAATATTTGTGTTAAGGCTCTATCGGTCCCCAGCACTGCTGGATTAGAGAAGACTGAAAGACTCTCTTTTGATATCCATATTGCTCCCAATCCGGCAACAGACCAAGTGGTTGTTCGTTTTGTTTCCGGTCATTTTTATAATGATTACGGAATTACTGTTTTGAGTGCAGATGGAAGAGTGATGTGGAAAAGCAATAATAATGACACTCCGTCAGATGTTTATATTAATACAACCACATGGCCTGACGGGATATATTTTATAAAGGCGGACACTGCAGGTGGGGCTATTACTAAAAAATTGATCATCTGCCGCTAAATAGCTTTATACAAACTGTGCCAGATTAAAGAAGTCAACATAGAGATAAGCATCATCGCCATATTGTTCAATGACCTGGTTGTCTTGGATCCTGAATGTTGATTTCTCCCCAGCCACCTTTGAGAAGTATACATAACTCACT
>JAVVFR010000348.1:0-2362 GCA_032250595.1 Bacteroidales bacterium
GCTTTTTGTTGAGATCATGCAGGTCGATATCTGTAAGTACATCCACATTATGCACCAGCACCGGCGCATCACCGCTAAGCATATCTTTCGCCTTTTTTAAGGCACCGCCGGTGTCGAGAAGTTGGGTGCGCTCATCTGAGATGAGAAGGTTGATATCGGCATGTCGTTTGTTAAGATAGTGGATAAGCATATCTGCATGATGGTGTACATTGACTACAATAGTGGTATATCCATAGCCGGTAAGCCGGTCAATCAACAATGATATCATTGGTTTTCCAAAAACATTGATCAGCCCCTTCGGTTTATGGTTTGTTTCAGGTTTTAATCGTGTGCCTAACCCTGCAGCCAAAATCATCGCCTTCATGCCTTTAGCTTTTGTGGTTTACACAGATGACCCTCTTTCTTTGCTATCCGTTGGCATTTTTTGCAGTGATATTTACCCTCTATCTTATCAACGGTTTTGTCTTTTTTGCAATAATTGGCCATCTGGTTTTCCTTTTTTCAATTATAAAAATATTTTATGAATGATTTTGATAAGGAGGCTTATGATCATCGGGCGATCGCATATAAACATTTCTTATAGGATATGGGATTTCTATGCCCTCTTGTGCAAAACGTTTATGTAAACGCTTGATGAACTCATGCTGAAACTCAATATGACTGAAAAAATCGGTAACCCGCAGATATACCCTGAAATTGATACTGGAGCTGCCGAAGGTATGATAACGAATATACGGCTCATGGGTCTTTATGCCTCCCGGATGCTCCTTCTGCATCTTCTTTGCTACTTCAATAGTGACCCTTTCTACCAATTCGAGGTCAGAATCGTAATGCACTCCTATTTCTATCAGTTTGTCCATCACTTTAATAGGAAGGTGATAGTTTTTCACTATGGCTTCGGCCAGTTTTGAGTTGGGAATGATGATGATATTTCCCGGTAATTCTTTGATGGTGGCATGCCGCCACGTTATATCAGTGATGTAGCCTTCCTCTCCAGTGTCTAACTTCACATAATAGCCGGGCTTAACATGTTTCGACATCAGCATATAAATACCGGAAAAGAGGTTGGAAAGTGTTGGCTGCAAGGCTAAGGCAACAGCCAAACCCCCAATACCCAAAGCAGTAATGATGGGAGTGATGCTGATCCCCAACGATTGCAGAATAATAAGCACACCAAGAATGTATATAATGATTTTGGTTACATTGGCCAATATGCTGGGAGAAGAGAATGGACTGTCCGATTTGTCACTGTGTTGGTAGATTAACCTTACCACAATTTTCTTTACAAAAATTGTTAGGGTAAGTATTAATAACACCAGCAGTATTTTATCAAGGGCGTTTATATACTTTGCATCCAGAGGAGACACTACCAGTGCGGCATATGTGCCAAAGATAATGATTAGAATAAGTATGACATAACGCAAGGAGCCTGTGATGATATCACTCCCATTCTTTTTGTTTTTTTGTGCTAAACGGCGAAATGAACGCAAGATGACAAATTCAAAAACAACACCAAGCAATATACTTGTTGCAAAAATAATGACCGGATAGAGGTAGTTGTCAAATTTATCTCCAATAACATTATAGGATTCAATTACATTTATTAATCCGTTTTGATTGGCAACAACAGTATCTGTAATTTGATCTGTGCTATTGAGAGAAGAGAATATCATGGTTTCTTTTTTTAGGACAAGATAATATTTTTTTCCATATAAAGGGTTAAATAAAAAAAGTGTTTGTTATTCTTCAGCATTGCCAGTTATCTTTATTCGTATGATTGATTAAAAAACCAGTATCCGGAAAAATGTGTCTGAGTCTTTGAAGGAGCTGTTCAGCACAATAAACCGAACGATGCTGTCCTCCGGTACACCCAAAGTTGATCTGTAAGCTCCGGAATCCTCTTTTTTGGTAGTTGGTAACAGAGGCTGAAACAATTTTTTCTATTTGTGTCATAAAATTATTGACTTCATCCGATGCAGCAAGATATTCAGTGACAGGTTGGTCTTTTCCGGTGAGATTGCTAAACCGGTGCTCTCTGCCGGGGTTGGGCAGTGCACGGCAGTCGAAAACAAAACCACCCCCATGGCCTGTATAGTCACGGGGTAAGCCACGGTGATAAGAAAAACTGTTGATGGTGACAGTTAGCTTTTGTTCTTTGGTAACCGGAAATGTATATCTAATGGTTTGCTCAGCTTCAGAGAGTAAAGCAGAGAGATAGGGGATATTTACAATAGCTGAAAATTTTTTGCTCAGTGTTATGGCGTTCTTTATTGCAGGTTGCATACCCGGTATAAAATGGTGTTTCCCTTCAAAAAATCCTCTATAGGCATAAGTGCCAAGGGTCTGTAAAACTCTTATCAGT
>JAVVFR010000349.1:0-2343 GCA_032250595.1 Bacteroidales bacterium
TACGGTTTGGCCCTATCGTGATGTGTGGCACAGGATCTTCAAGCTAAAGCTATTGCCAACTGTCACGTGCATATATTGTTGTGTCTATTGACTTTGACCTGAGTGAATGTACTATTAGGCTATCTTTTCTTTTTGACTGAATTCCAGCACCCCCATTGGAATGCTATCGTACAATTGATAGGTGTTCTTCTTCATCAGGACTTAACTTCATGAATGTCTATGATTCGAAGATTATAAAAACAGGAGGTTACCCATGGAAAAAGAACTGACTATTCGTTGGACATGGCTGAAGGTGATGTATGTCTACACTATTATCTTATCAGGGGGATTCGGAGTGGGCATTCTTGTCATGCCTGAAGTAATGAAATCAATGCTTGGATGGCCAGTAGATGAACCGATCGCATTCGGTATCATTGGGTCTGTTTATATTGCTTTTGGATTATTATCAGTATTGGGACTTTGGTCTCCGCTGAAGTTTGTTCCAGTTCTTCTTCTCCAGCTCTGTTATAAGATCGTATGGTTTCTTGGTGTTTTCTTTCCCTTGGTATTCAAGGCACAGTATCCAGACTATGGACTGGCTACTGTGATAATATTTGCAAGCTATATAGTGGGAGATATTATAGCTATTCCATTCCCTTACATCTTTGGACAACGATACGACCTTACAACTCAGCATGCGCATTGAGCAAGCAGTAAAGGGTTCAAGTACAAAGAGCTGCTTTTGATTATTTTCATTCTAGTATCTGCACACACAGAAAATTGCTCCTGTATAGTAGTTGGCAACCAAGTCGGATCATTGAACTTGTCATTCATCAAAAGGAGATACCATGACCTGGTCAAAATCATTAAAGGCTTTGGCGATTGTCTTCTTTGTGAGTGGGCTATATGACACATTCGGAGGATTCTACTACGCATTTTTGGTTGGAATTGGGAAGAGCATCGATAATCCACCGACCCATCAATTCTATGCACTCTTCATTGCATCGTTTTTGTTCTGCTTTGCATACTTACAGTTCATGTCTGCTTTCAACATCAGACGGTATCTCTTGAATGTCGGTGTTGTGATTATAGGAAGAGCCTTCTATGTTATTCTTTTGCTTCTCTTTATTATACTCGTTGATGGTTTTCCCAAAACATTTTTACCAACTGCCATTGTCGATTCAGTATGGACTATTCTGTACATAGTGCTTGTATTATTCAGCGACGAAGTTCGTTTTAGGGATTTGTTCCTTCCCAAAAAAGGAGCTACCTGATTGACTTGGGAAGAGGCGGTGAAAGTCAAGGATGCTTCGGGCTGTGGCTTGGAGTAGTGCATAGAGTGTAATAGCCAACAGAACCCTCAGATTAGTATGTGGTCATGATTTACATGAAAAGAGATCTCTTAGATACCTGTTCAGCCTCGCAGCATCTGAGAAACCGAAGAGTATGCACCACAGCTGGCGGCCTGATCCACGAGGATGGTTATCAGAGGGGCGAAGCCGTTATCTTCGGTATTCTAACAACCAGAAACCCTGTCAATATTGAAGGAATTGTCGGTCTGGGCAAAGTGATGAGTATGAGGGTAGATCAACTTTCCATCCAGGTAGTTATTGTATGACCTTGAGGATCTTTGGTTTATTTCTTGGTGGTTTATTCGGGATTTTTGCAGGATAACCAAGGATGATGGGTGCGACAATCACATACTCATCAGATAGACCGATTTCTTCAAGTAACGCCTTATCCTTGATGGCGGATCCAAGGTTTATCCAGCATGTACCTAACCCTCGATCTGTAGCAGAAAGCATCAGGTAGCTTGCCGCAAGGGCACAATCGACAGTCGTGGAGTGAATGTTGTGAAGACCAGCTATATAGATGAGGCACGGCGCATTGTAGAAGACGTTATAGTCTTTGTTCTGAAGAACCGTCTTATACCTAGCTAAACTCGTAACTGGATTTTTCTCTATTTCAAGGAGAATGTTTCTCTTGCTCTCATCAGAGCATCGTTTCATCACATCTTTATCAGTGATGATAATATAAGCCCAAGGCTGCCTGTTGCCCCCATTAGGGGCTTCACACCCATCGGCTATTATCTCATGGATCAATGGTAACGCAACATCCTTGTCCTGGAATTCCCTTATCGATCTGCGTACACCTATGAGACCTCTGAATTCCATGCTCTGATATCCCCTTTCTTATATGAGTAAGATCTGTGCCGCTTGCGATTTTATTTACATCCTTCAGCACTATATAGAGCTACTCTCATGAGAAACAAGAACAAAAAGTCAAATCCACAATTGTCAGTCAAGTTCCAGATTGTCTGTAAATTCTCTTCTCCGACAGAGGCGTTAAGCAGCCAGTAAATCC
>JAVVFR010000350.1:0-2333 GCA_032250595.1 Bacteroidales bacterium
TTCCGTCAATCCCGGGAAGTTTGTTATCGAGAAGGATGATATCCGGGTTCTGTTTGTCGATAATATCTATTGCCTCCTCCCCTGTCTCTGCTTCAATAACATCAAATGAGAAGTCGTCATCCATAAAAGGATACCCCACCGAGAAGTTCGACAGTATTCTCACGATACCAGAGCGGATTCCCGGTTCATCATCAACGACTAACAGTTTTAACATTTCCATAATTTATTTTTTTATTTACTGAAGAGTAATTTGTTTATTTCCCTTTGCAGCTGGTCAGTACGTAGCCCTTTCTCCAGATATTTATCGGCACGTATCCACTGTTTATCGGCTTCTTTTTCCAGGCTGAAGACAATGCCTGTCTCTGCAGATGCTGCGGTAGCAATTATCACCGGCACATCAGGGTATCTTTTTTTTGTCTTGTATGCCAGGATAAAGCCACTGTCTTTGTTTTCCATCATCAGATCATAGATTACCAGATCAGGTACAAAAGCTTCGAGCATCCTTTCCGCCTCTTTTTGTCCGTTGGCAATGACAGCGGTATGTCCCAGGCTTTCCACTTGTATCTTCAGCTGCTCCAGATAATCGATATCATCATCCACCAGAAAAATTACTGGCCTTACTTTTTCAACTTCATTACTTTTCATGATACTATTTTTTTAGTTACTTAAATTTTGTATATCATCATTATTGTCGTGGTAAAGAGATAATAAACCGGGTACCCAGTGGCCCTCTTTGCGGATCGCCATTCGATTCTACACGTATTTTACCTCGATGCATTTTCACCACCCCATATACAAGTGGCAGACCGAGCCCGGTACCTTTTCCTTGCTCCTTTGTGGTAAAGAAAGGGGTAAACAGTTTATCCATATTCTCTCTAGGTATCCCTGTTCCGGTGTCGGTAATAGATATTTCATACTGATTTTTCCACTCCTTGACCTCTATTGTAAGTTTGCCTCCACCAGGCATTGCTTCGATAGCGTTTTTCTCCAGATTGGTGATGGCTTGCATCATCTGTTCTCTGTCAATAGTCACGGTGGCATCATCGATATCGGTATTGATATTGATTTCCACATTGTCCGGAATAACCACAGAACTTACAGATTGTTTAAGGAACTTAACGATGTCAGTTTCTTCACGTTTCAATTGATTTTTTCTCGCGAAATTAAGCAGTCCACCCACGATACTCCTGCATCGTTCAGTCTGTTCAACGATCAGCTCCAGGTCATTGGCATACGGATGGTTATTGCCACACTCCTCCTTAAGGATATTAGCATACATTGTGATGACTCCAAGGGGATTGTTTAACTCATGGGCAATCCCGGCCGATAGTTGTCCCATTCCTGCAAGCTTCTCAGAGTGCTTCAGTGCCTGTCTTACATCAGCAAGCTTCTGGTTGGAAAGGTTTAGTTCCACCACAAGGTTGTGTAGTTTCTCAATAGTGAAAGGCAGACACATCTCTATTTCAGCATGTCCTTCAATTATTGCTACTGCATGTTCGTAACAGGTATCGTAACCACAAGCGCCGCAGTTCAGATGGTCTTTTTCTTCCACTTTCCCCATCTCTCTTAGCACCTCATTAACTTTTCCTTCATCAGGAGTTGCTATCCTTACATCATAAGGAGTGAAAGTTTGCGACAAATTTACATCAGCAAACAACGCCATATTCTCGCTCCACTCTTCCTGGTTGAAGTTCTCGAATTTTTTCTTCAGATATCTGCTCAAATTATTCCTCTTGAAATATCTCTTTTCCTGGTTTGTCATCCCCGGTCCCATGATACACCCATTGCAGCATAGGAGTTCGATATAGTTGGACTTCAGATTTCCCTTCTCCAGTTCTATCACCACCTCAATAAAGTCTTCTTTTCCTGAAGCTACCAGGATATCACCTTCCACAATATCATCATTTTTCCCTGCTGTTTGCATCATACCTCTGGTAACGGGAAACATAGCACCCTTTCCACCAACAGGTTGATCGAAAGAGGCAGGTTCAGTATTTTCCGGGGAGATACCTTCTTCTTCTAACATCATTCTCAGCTCTTTAAAAGTAAGCGACTCATTCACCTCATCAGATTCATCTTTTTTAGCAATACAGGGTCCAATAAAGACTACCGGGAGGTCCGCTCCCAGTTTTTTACGGGCAACACGGGTGATTGCCATCAATGGAGAAGCAACGGGAGCGAGGTTTCCTATAAGTTCCGGATGATATCGTTCAACATAATTCACCACAGCGGGGCAATCTGATGAGATCATGGCCTTTTCGCGCTGTGGAAGAATATCATGCACTTTTTTAGCTACCATATCAGCACCGAAAGCCACATCAAAAACATAATCG
>JAVVFR010000351.1:0-2327 GCA_032250595.1 Bacteroidales bacterium
GAAATTATTATCACCGGCAGGACAAAACATTTTTTAAATCTTTGTGGGGAACACTTGTCACAGGAAAATATGAACAGAGCTATTGAGTTGCTTGAAAACCAAGAGAATATAAGCATTCCTGAATTCACTGTTACCGGCATCAAACATAAGAGCATGTTTGCTCATAAATGGTATATCGGCACCAATGATACAGTATCTCCTGAAACAGTGCGTCACCGTATCGATGAAAATCTAAAACGGCTAAACGACGATTACAGGGTAGAACGTATTGCTGCTATTCAAGATGTAATTGTTGAAATAGTTCCTGTAAAGATGTTTTACAACTGGATGGAAAAACACGGAAAGCTGAGTGCTCAAAGCAAATTCCCCAGAGTTATTAAAGGGGTACAGTTAGAAGATTGGGAAGATTTTATTAAAGAGAATAAATAACACAAAAAAGAGAAAGTATGCTATATACCTTTCTGAAAGGTATTGCCCTTGGACTGCTTGTTTCTATTACTATTGGACCTGCATTTTTTGCCATCATTCAAACCGGCATCAATAGGGGTTTTAGGTCAGGGATTTTATTAGCCTCCGGAATACTGTTAAGTGATTTAGTGCTTATCCTGCTCTGCTATATGGGTGCAACAGCCATTATGTCAAACAATTTAGGCAACAACGATGCAGGGGTTAATATCTATATAGGAATTATTGGTGGTGTAATATTAATCATCTTTGGTACCGTCACTTTTATTAAAAAACCGGATATCCTGAAACGACGCAGCCCCACTTATAAAACACCGGTAAAACTTCCCGGCCCTTTCACCTATATCTTTAAAGGATTCTTCCTAAATATAATGAATCCATTCCTGATCTTTTTCTGGTTTGCAGCTATGAACTGGGTCACAACCAACGCGGAAGAAGGCATGGTGCTAAAATATGCCATTACCTTCTTCTCAGGCACCCTAATAACAATTTTTTCTATTGATCTGCTAAAAAGTTATATCGGTGTAAAAATCAAAAAATACCTCAAGCTAAGAGTAATTCTCTGGGTGAACAGGATAGTTGGGATTATTCTTATTATTTTCGGTATTGGCCTTATCTTCACTTCCATAACTAGTTTCTTATAGCGAATGGTATGATCACTGTTTTGCTGATGGTATGGTTTGAACACGTGCAACACCATTGATCAAGTAGTACCTGCCATTGCCCATATCCCGGCATTTGTATCTTGTTCGCACCCTTACTCCCCTACTAAAAACACGATTGCCAATACTAAACAGAGTAGCTAAAGGTAAATCCTCAAGAAAAAAAGTGTCAGTACACTCAGTATTATCATAAATACTTAATGCCCTGGTAAGCATATTATCTAATAATATTGATGATTGTGGCGATGAAGCATACCGCCTTATGGCCTTACCTAACGCTTCAGGAAAAAGATCCGTTTCAAGTAATTGTAACAACATCAACCGATATGTAGTTTTCCATGCTTTTCCATGCGGAACCTGCCGGATACCATATTGATGAAATGTTTTTACATGCGCCAACTCATGCGTCAAAACAAGTAGAAAACTATATGGATTCAAATCATTATTCACCGTCACAGCAAAATGAGAACCCCTTTTTCGGCATGAACCCATAATGGATCTCCGTGGATTGGATGCTTTTATGGTAATATCCAGACCCTCGGTCCATTGCTCTGTTATTGCTGCAAACCCCTCCGGCAGATAATCTGCTACCCCATCACTGAAACCCATCGGTATATGCTTGATCGTCAATATTTTCTTTCTTCTCAGAAAAAGAAGAGCAATTGCAGTTTTTTCGTTTGTATTTCCGGGAATGCTTTTTTGTACTACATGAGAACAAAGCAAAAATCATGGTGAACAGTAAAGTAAAAATAAATAAACGTAGAAAAATACTTCTATAATTCATCATGGTATCAAATCCTAATCATTTTTACAAAGATATATTATATCATATTAAATAAAAAGAATAACAAGGCAAACAATTGATTACATTAAAGCATAAAAAGCATCTTCAATCTGATAGAGTATCACTTCATCGCCTTTCAGAATAACAGAAATAATATCAAATCTCACCTCTTCATCATACTCTTTCAGCAAGATATAAGCATTTGCTGCACGTACCATCGACTTCTGCTTCTGACGTGTCACCGACTCCTCCGGCATCCCCCCATACAGGCTTTTTCTTGTTTTCACTTCAGCAACAATAATCGTATCCTCTTTCCGGGCAATGATATCCAACTCATAACGCCGGAAACGCCAGTTAGTCTCTAATATCTCATAACCTTTCTCGCTCAAATACGCTGCCGCTAATTCCTCCCCCGT
>JAVVFR010000352.1:0-2322 GCA_032250595.1 Bacteroidales bacterium
GGTACAGCCGGAATAGGAATCTATGATTGGGGCGTAAACTATTTTCAACGTGGCGACTCCGTGACTGTCTCCGGTGTGATGGACGAATATAATATGTTGCTTGAAATAGCAAATCTATATTACGACACTGTATACTCATCGGGCCACACTTTACCGGTGCCTGTTGTGCTTGCTGCCAATAATATTGGTGAAACATTTGAAGGTCAACTCATACGTATTAATGATGCTACCTTTAACAACCCGGGTGGGCTGTTTTCAGGTAACAATAATTATATGATGACAGCTCCCGGTGGGCAGTTTGAAATAAGAGTGAATACCTCCTCGTCATTGGTAGGAAAAAATATCCCTGTAGGAACCGTTGATATTATCGGTATTCTCTCACAATACAGCTATTCAAATCCAAATACAGGATACCAGGTGTTGCTTCGCGATTCTGCGGATATTATTTCAAATTCTACCATTACCATAACCACTCCTATTGAAGTATCAAATATAACACAAACCGGTTTTGATCTAAGCTGGGAAACAGATTCTTTAGGCACTACAGAAATCTACTACGGAAACACGCCATCCCTTGGGCAACATTTTTTTAACTATACCAATACTACCAACCACACCATCTCTATCACCGGGGCTTCACCGGCAGAGCTGTTTTATGTTAAGGCATTTTCTGTGAAAGGCAGTGATACCAGCTTCTCCGCTGTTAGCAGCTTCATCACACAATCTGCATCCAGTGGCGATATTAAGGTTTATTTTACAAGCACTGTAGACCATTCGGTCAGCGCTGGTATTAATGCCATCCAGTTGGACAACCTTCTCGATGACACCCTGATTGCTTACATTAACAGAGCAGTACAAACGATAGATTTTGCCATCTATAATTTCAACATCACTGATATATCCAATATTGTTACTGCGCTTAATGATGCCCACAACCGGGGTGTACGTGTTCGTGTTGTGCACGACGGAAGCAGTAGCAATATTGCCATTACCGGACTCGATACCGCCATTGGCATTATCACCAGCCCTACTACCTCTGAATATGGTATTATGCACAACAAATTTATGATCGCTGATGTTGACCATACAAACCCTGATATTCCTGTGGTATGGACCGGTTCTATGAATTGGACCAAACAAGGCATAAATCAATATGCAAATAATGTTATTATTTTACAGGACCAAAGTCTGGCAAAGGCATATACAATTGAATTCGAAGAGATGTTTGGATCCTCAGGGCATAAACCAAATGCAGCAGCATCCCGTTTCAGCCTATATAAATTTAATAATACACCCCACGAATTTATTATCGGCGGCAAAAGGGTGGAGTGCTATTTCAGCCCCTCAGACGGAGTAAATCAAAAAATTATCAATACCATCAACGAGGCATATGGAGAGGTCTTCGTGAATACCATGCTGATAACACGGTCAGATATCGGATATGCTCTTCGCGACCAGTATAATACCGGAAAAGATGTTAAAGTACTTGTAAATCATAAAAACGACTGCTCCTCAACGGTTGTCGCTACCCTTGAAGGATCTCTTGATTCAAACTTCAGAGCCTTTGCCGAACCTTATATTTTACACCACAAATTGATGATCACCGATCCCAATTATCCCGGACTAAACCCAAAAGTGCTAACAGGATGCCACAACTGGAGCAACAGTGCAGAGCAGAAAAACGATGAAAACACTCTCATCATCCATGACAGCACCATTGCAAACATCTACTATCAGGAGTTTTCACAGCGATGGAAACTTACCGAACCGGGAGCAGGAATTAATACCGGATCGAAAAATTATCCTTTCTTGCTTTATCCTAACCCTAGTTCCGGAAATATAAATATCGCCTTTCATAATAACCGTGAAGCCGATGGCATTATATCAATATATGATATTAAAGGAGAAGCGGTATGGCATACAAACATCACCATCACCACGGGTATGAATAATATACAACTTTTCCCTGAACTACCCGGTGGATTTTTTGTATTGAAAGCGATTGTTGAAAATCGGTCATTTGTAGAAAAGGTAATTATCAATAAATAATAACAATAATTACGCTCAAGTGCTTCAGACAAGTATCTATAGAGCTTGTTGGTAGCGTATCGACTGCTCATGAATAGCATCAAAAAGTTGCAGAATAAATGCTTTGGCGTCACATTCTGTTAATAGTGATGTTACATATTCGCGCTTCTTTTGCCACTCTCCGGGTTGCTCTATTGCCATGCCTTTGCCTCGCTTCTTCTCTCTAAGTTCTTGTATTAAAGAGAATCGCTCTTGAAGCAGTAAGGCGATGTGTTGATCTATGTTTCTCAACTC
>JAVVFR010000353.1:0-2313 GCA_032250595.1 Bacteroidales bacterium
GATGATGTACGATGGTTAGGTTTTGAGTGGCACAAGGAGTTATATGCCTCCGACTATTTCAGTCAGTTATATGAATGGGCATTGATGTTAATAAGGGAAGGCAAGGCTTATGTTGACGACCAGTCGGCAGAGGTTATTGCTCAGCAGCGTAAGACACCGACTGAAAGGGGTATTGAGAGCCCCTACCGTGAGCGTTCACCGGAAGAGAACCTACGGCTTTTTAGAGGTATGAAAGAAGGGGCGTATAAAGAAGGGGAGCGCGTATTGCGGGCAAAGATAGATATGAATTCTCCCAACATGCACATGCGTGATCCTATCATGTATCGCATATTACATAGAGAGCACCACCGTACCGGGAGTGATTGGTGCATTTATCCTATGTATGACTGGGCGCATGGGCAGTCTGATTTTATTGAAGGTATCACACACTCTATCTGCACCCTGGAGTTTGAAGTACACCGTCAGCTATACGACTGGTTCCTGGATCAGATCGCAGGCGCCGGTTACCGTCCTAAGCAGCGCGAGATGGCGAGATTAAACCTCTCTTATACGATTATGAGCAAACGTAAATTGCTAAGGCTGGTGAAAGAGAATCTGGTGAATGGCTGGGATGACCCTCGGATGCCTACCATTATTGGGTTGAGAAGAAGAGGATACACCCCGGAAGCTATCAGGCTTTTCTCCGACAGGATAGGGGTGGCCAAACGTGAAAATGTGATCGATGTAGCTTTGTTAGAGCATTGTGTAAGAGAAGACCTTAACAAGCATGCACTCCGTGTAATGGGTGTGCTTAATCCGCTGAAAGTGACTATTGCCAACTATCCGGAGGGGGAAGAGGAGTGGCTTGAGGCTGTTAATAATCCGGAAGACGAAAAGGCAGGTACCCGTAAAGTACCATTCTCGAAATACCTCTATATTGAACGTGACGATTTTATGGAAGAGCCTCCAAAGAAATTCTTTCGTTTGGCACCGGGAAGAGAGGTAAGGCTTCGTTACGCATATTTTATCACCTGCGATGAGGTGGTGAAAGACAACAGTGGCAATATTACCGAGATTCTTTGTTCATATGACCCGGCCTCAAAAGGAGGTAATTCTCCCGATGGAAGGAAAGTGAAAGCTACCCTCCACTGGGTGTCAGTAGCACATGCCGTTAAAGCTGAAGTAAGGATATACGACAGGTTGTTCAATAAGGAGAACCCCGATGAAGTTGAAGAAGGAAATGACTTCACAAGTAATATAAACCCACATTCACTGACAATAGATAACGCTTTCGTTGAACCTTCCTTGAAAGATGCAAAAAGGTTCACCCATTATCAATTTGAAAGGATAGGTTATTTTAACGTAGACCCGGATACCACAGAGGGGAAACCAGTATTCAACAGGACAGTGGCTCTGAAGGATGAATATGCCAGGTATAAGAACAACCTATAAAGAGATATCCTACCCAGCGAAAAATAGCTATTGTTCGACTTTATCTTTTATCGATTTGAACCCTTTGCCAATGATCTCGTTGGCATCAATCACTGTCATAAAAGCATCCGGATCCACTTTGTTGATATGGTCTTGAAGTATAGCGAGCTCACGTCGACTCACTACAGTGAATATTATCTGTTTCTCATCATGCATATACATCCCTTCGCCTTTGAGGAAAGTACCTCCACGGTTTAAATCGTTGATGATCTTATCGCGTATCAACTCCGGTGCTTTCGATACGATAAGCAGTGTTTTCTCATAACTGATACCTTCCAGTATCACATCAATCACCTTGCCGGTAATGAAGATCACAATCCATGAGTAGAGCGGTATCTTCCAGTCTTTAAAAGCGACCAGGCCGAGTAACACTATCATCGAGTCAACGAAAATCAACAGTTGACCGATAGGCATTTTGGTATATTTGGCAATGATCATAGCTACAATATCGGAGCCACCGGAGGTAGCTTTGGATTTAAAGATAAGACCAAGGCCAATACCAAGTAAGACTCCTCCAAAGACAGAAGAGAGCAGCACATCGTCAGGCACCAACGGTTGATAACCCCAGAGATAACTGAGAAAATCGACCCAAAAAGCAGTGAGGGAGAACCCAACGATGGTTTTTATCCCAAACCGTGGGCCAAGAATCTTTATGCCTATTATGGTCAACGGGATGTCCATCATTAAAGCTACTAAGCCTATGGGCAACCCTTCTGGGGCAAACCTGAACAATCCTTCTGTGATGTGATGGATAACGATAGCGATACCATATACTCCACCGGGTGCAAGCTTATGAGGAGAGATAAAGAATACAAACCCGGCAGCCATAATAAAAGTACCTAT
>JAVVFR010000354.1:0-2306 GCA_032250595.1 Bacteroidales bacterium
CGCTGTCGCAGTGTAGATTCTTGTTTGTTGTTAGTGGTATTCATAGTATCTTTATTGTTTACTTCTTATTCTGAAGTAGATTCTTTAATTGTCGTTTTGCTTTCAGAAGCTGAGATTTTGAGGTATTTACCGATACGCTCAGCATTCGAGCAATCTCTTTGTGGCTGTATCCTTCAACTTCATATAAGTTAAATACCGTTCGATATCCTTCAGGAAGTTTTTGAATACATTGCAAAATTACCTCCAGATTATAATCATCAACGCTTTGTTCTTCGTCTTCTATCAAGTCCTGCATCGACCCAATCTCTTCATGATACATAAACTTCTTGTTTTTTCTAAGATGATTGATGGCAGTATTTATCATAATCCTTCTGATCCAGCCTTCCAAAGAACCTTTTTCATGATATGAACGGATATGTGTAAATACTTTTATAAAACCCTCTTGAAGAACATCTTCTGCTTCTGTTACAGATTTGCAGTATCTTACACAAACTCCTAGCATTTTTGCAGCATACAGGTCAAAGAGCTTTTTTTGGCACGCTTTTTCTCCTTGTAAACAGCCTTTTATAATATCTTTCTCCTTGTATGCTTCCATATCATATCACCTTTAAGACAGTATGATGACACTATTGGGTGTCTGATAATTTATTTTTTTTAAATGAATAGGTTCCACTTATTTATTTTTGGTTGAATAGCATAGTGTATTAGTGCGATTGGAAGTAAGAATTTTTTTTGCCATGTTGTGAATGTCAAGGGTAGAAACATCATCATACATATTTAAAAGCCGGTTTATTATATTAACATCTTGATTAAATTCAAAGGATGAAATCATTACAGAGAGATGCTCCGGTTTTTGCATAGAGAGGAGCAGGTTGGTTTTGGCTTTATTCTTAACAGTAATCAGCTCTTTTTCGTTGATGCCGTTTACAAGCAGATCGTTAATGGTAGCATGGATGGCTTCTTCGGCTTCTTCCATGGGGGTGGTTTGAGCAAGCAGTCCTTTGATCATTAACAGCCCGGGGTCGGCACTGCCGGAGATATAAGCAGCGATATCGGTAAAGATGCCCTTTTGTGTGACGAGTGTTTTATATAATCTCGATGAGGGGCCGGTGCCCATGATATCCGACAAGAGGTCGCAGGTATAATAACCGGGGTGGTTCTGTGCCATCATTGGCCATGCAATAGTAATGATAGATGCCGGCACATCACGGTATACGGTTTTTTTTCTTGGTTTACGTTGTATAGGTTCTTTGGTCAATGATTCTGTGGGGTTGATAAGTCCATTACTGCTGAAATATTTATTTGTAAGCATTTTTGCCGTCTGAACGTCAACATTTCCGGAGATGGTGAGAATGGCATTTGAAGGGGTATAAAACCACCGATAGAAATCGTTGATGTTGCTCAGGGTGATTTTTTCGATATGGCTGATATCCATGCCAATGGTTGGCCAACGGTATGGATGGACTTTATAGGCAAGTTTCATTATAAGGTGATGCAAGTCGCCGAACGGTTGATTCAGGTATCGTTGCCGGTACTCTTCAATAACTACACGTTGCTGCACAGTGAAGGCTTTCTCTGTAACCTGCAGGTTGAACATACGGTCAGCTTCCAGTGAAAAGGCTGTCTCCAGGCCTTCGGCCGGGACAACAATATAGTAGTTGGTAAAGTCAGGGTTGGTAAATGCATTGTTGTATCCGCCTGCGGTGGCAATGGGAAGATCATATCTGGGAAACTTCTTCGTGCCGGCAAACATCAGATGTTCCATCAGATGAGCAATACCGGTTAATGCTGGGTTTTCATTACGTGAACCAACACGATATAGAATATTAAAAGCAACCAGTCGTGTATCTTCAATTGGGTTAATGATCAATGTTAACCCGTTGGGAAAAACTTCTTTTGTAAAATTTATCATACTACTATAGTCTCCTGATACGCAAATATACAATTAATATTTATGTATTCAATGCAGAGACTTTTGTTCCGAAAGCTCTGTTTAAGATAAGAAAGACCACCATTGAAGCAGCGATGCCAAAAACATTGGGGTCGAGGCTTTGCCATGTAGGAATATTAAAGTATTGCAAAACGGTTGTTACACTGCCACCAACAAGCATTGCCATAATAGCGGCCAAACTGCTGCGTCGCTTAAAGAACAGCCCACCGATGATTGGGATAAAGAGGCCCGATACCATAAAACCATAGGAGTAAAACATTAAGGTGAGCACATCGTGCATATTAAGAGCTAGCAGCAATGCCAGTGTTCCAATAAGGAGTGTTACTGCCTGGGAAACGAGGAGTGCTTTTTTCTG
>JAVVFR010000355.1:0-2295 GCA_032250595.1 Bacteroidales bacterium
GGCTACTGGCAACACTTACGGTACTTTATACAACTGGTATGCCGTAGAGAGCGGCAAATTATGTCCAGAGGACTGGCATGTGCCGAGTAAAGACGAGTGGAGTGTTCTGATAAAACACCTCGGCGGCAATACTGTTGCCGGAGGGCATCTCAAGGAGACCGGCACCACACACTGGAATAGCCCCAACGCCGGAGCTACCAACAGCACCGGCTTCAACGCCCTGCCCGGTGGCGAACGCCTTGACGACGGCACCTTCGAAGGCCTCAAAAATAAAGGCTACTGGTGGAGTGCCTCAGAAGCAAATGAAACCTACGCCTGGGGATGGCTGCTGCTATACGGTTACGAAGGAATAGGTAGCTACGATAACGATAAAAAGAATGGTTTCTCTGTGCGCTGCATGAAAGATTAACAAAAAAACAAAGGCTACTGTAACAAATCCCTTTGTTGATAACTAATTGCGTTGTTGATAAAATTAAACTTCTCAACATCCTCATTGATAACTTCTTCAATGGCTTCTATCTCCTCCGGCTGTAATTGTTTTTTCCATTTCTTCATCGGATTCCCACGGGTGGTAGTGTTCTTATGAGTGATATCACGGGCGATGATCTTCTCCTCTGCCGCCTTACATTCTTCTTTTAAGCTCAGGAAGTCAAAAATCCTGCGATACTCTTTTTCTTTGTTGTCCAACAAGTCTTCATATTTCACAAATAAAAAACGTCCTCCTCCTAACTCCATCAATTCATTGATTGCCAGAAAATTCAGTTTTATCCACATCTTCGGGATCAAACGGAAATTGTTTGGATAGAGTTGGCCTGACGGATACTTATTTTTCAAAAACTCTTTGTGTGATACATCTGTCCAACAATTTTTTTCATCGTCAGGAAAATATTTCATCAATCTCTTTCTGCGATAAGCATTGTCAAAATGTACTTTCTGGCTGGCAGAATGGGCAAAAATATCACGGTTGATCATTATAATCTTTGATTCAGGAAAAATATTGCCAATATATTTTATCTTATTCATAAAATGTGGCGACTTGTTAACCGGAATAATGTTATCCCAATCGTAACTAACCCTTCCAATCTTACTTTTTCTCAACTCATTGGCCCGCATCAGTTGCCTCTTCAGTGTCTTGTTTTCTTTGATGAAGTCATAGAAGTAATTGGTCATATGATAAATATACTCTGGGTCTACATCCTTTTCATTACGATACAAACACTCCTTTAAAATTGGTGCCCCGCCAATATCATTCCATGCTTTATTTAACTCAAATCCTATTTTAAGTAATTGGGGGTGGTTTGATAATGAATTATGTAACAGTGTTGTGCCACTTCTCATGCAACCCGTGATAAACAAAGGCATATTATACTCATAACTCTTAATTTCTCCGTGGGTATTTAATATTTCTCTTAATTTAGGATGCAGTTTCATGTTTACTGTTTTATCATCGCTTTGAGCCTTTTTAAGCTAAACCACTGTTACAGAAATAATTCTCCTCCTCTGTTTGCGATGCTTCATTATTTTTCAGAAATTTCAATGGTATCTTCTGCAAGATTGTATGTAAAGTATCTGGAGAGTGCAGGGGAATAGACCGAGAACTCGTTTAATCCATACAACGGCCCATAGAGTTTAAAAGTGCAAATATCGGTAGCTGAAATAAAAGGTTCTGATCGAAGGTGACTGTGCATGACTGAAATCACATTCGCTCCGTCAGGCATTTTTGTCATAGCAGGAATCAACCTTGAATGAAACTTTCTCCATGACAATACCTTCCCTTCCTCATCGGCCTGAAAGATATAATCGTTACCAAAAGGAATCACTTCTGTTTGATGTGTACCGGTTAAAATATATAGTTTATACCCTGTATCACATGGTAAGAGCACAAAATTTAAACTGAATCCCCGGGGACAAATAACATTGTATTCTTTATCAGCAATTTGATTGATGATCTTATTTTTTGTCTTTAACAATTTTTGCTCATACATTGTTAGCTCGCGATTTACGAAGCTGGTGCTATCGGGGCTAACATGATTGTCATAAAATATCGACTCAAAAATGCACTTTTCTTTCTTGTCGAGCACAATATTTATAAGAGTATCGTTTTTTTGATAGGTAATATATCCTCTGATCTTCTTTTTAATTTTCTTGTTTTCCAATGCTATATCGGTTGAGACCCATGCCACCTTTTCATACCTGTATAACAGGTCTCCTTCATTTAGAATGGAGTCTGATTTCTCTTTTATCTGCGCCTCTGTAAACAAATCTTGCGCTATCCCCGACAAGGCCGAAGCAATG
>JAVVFR010000356.1:0-2290 GCA_032250595.1 Bacteroidales bacterium
AACGACGTTCTGCTTTTATGAGTGTCTCTCCTTTTCCACGCCAACATTTCTCATCAATGAAACTGTTTTGATCGATAATAACCTGATTTACATTATCGTAGATACGCCATCCTGCATTCACATTAATACACATCTCTGCTGAATATTCAGTAACATAATATTCATTTCCGTCCTTGTCTTTCTTCTTTACCCGTCGGCTATCAGAGCTTTTCCCTGTATTTGAATCGAAAGCCTCCAGCAATATTAATGCATCTGCTTTATAATTTTTACATATACTATCAACTGCTGACCAGGAGAGGTGTGTGGCAAACGCTCGTGTACCTGTCCCATAAAGATTGTCTGAAGTTGCCAACACAGCAGAAAACCTGGGGCTTTCATTTAATTTATAAACCAAACCATTCGTACATTGATTGGACCCTTCCCTGTCGGCAAACAGTGGTTCTCCGGTAATAATCCCTTCAAATATATTACCCAATTTACTGCCTTTTTCCGGTAATGAGCGATTGGCTACTGCAACACTCTGAACATGTTGTGGTATATCAATTTCAGCAGGGATTAATACTTCTAGTGATGTGGAGCGCATCTTGCACGATGAAAATAGCAATACTATTAATAAGAGTGCTATTGGATAAAATAGTGTTTTTTTCATTTTCATAGTTTATTTAATTATTGATTCAAGAAATTCAACAGGATGTAATGCTTTTTTACCTGTTCCATCAGTAATTTGCTGACGGCAACTTGTACCACCGGTAACAATTATTGTACCATTTTTCTGCTTGCGAATATATGGAAAGAGTACCAAATTACCAATCTCCATCGAAAGTGTATAATGTTTCTTCTCCATACCAAAGCTACCTGCCATTCCACAACAACCTGATGGAATTGCTTCAGCAGTAACGTTAACAGGAATTTGAAGCATCGTTTTAATATCCTCTTCATTACTTAATGCTTTCTGATGACAATGAGCGTGAAATACAACATGATACAATTGATCACTAAAACTATCACGTTGTATCTTTCCGTTTCTAAACTCACGGGCAATAAACTCTTCGATCAACATTGTATTTTCTGCTATACTGAGAGCTTTATTCTGGTTTTCACCATGCAATAAACTGACATACTCATCACGAAAAGTTAATATTGCTGATGGTTCAATACCAATCAATGGGACATCGGATGAAACTTTACCATATAAAGCATTCAGGTGACGTATGGCATATTTTTTTGCCAGGTCGGGCCTCCCCTTTGATATGGCAGCTCTGCCACTTGAGATACCTGTATAAACTTCTACGGCGTAACCCAATTTCTTCAATAAAACTATGGCTTTCAACCCAACCCATGGTTCATAATAGTTGATAAACTCATCAACAAACAATATCACTTTACTAAGAATAGGATTAGTACCGGAAAAAGTTTCTAAAGTATTATTTTTTACATGCCATGCAACATTTTTTTTATACAGGTATGGAAGGTCTCTTTTATTTGATATGCCTGTTATCCATTTTGCAAAACAGCTAAATGGTGTCACGGCAACTACGAGATTATATACAAATGCCACTTTATGCAACCAATTGTTTGACATATCAATAGTAGCTATAACCCTTGAAGAGAAAGACATTCCTTTTTTCTTATAATTCAGAAAGAGCAATTCACTTTTCACTTTAGCCATATCCTCTGCAGAGGGACATTCATGTTTACAAGCTTTACAGGCCAGGCAAGCATCGAGTATATTGAGTATCTGTTTATTTACCGGGCTGTTACTTTGTTTTTGGGGACGACCCATGATTTCACGGATCAGGTTTGCTCTGCCCCGGGTAGAGTATCTCTCATCAAGTGTCGCCTGATAAGATGGGCACATTGCACCACCAAACTCATACGGTCTTATACAATCGCCCGAGCCGTTACACTTCTCTATGTGTTGTTGAAAAGAGCCATCAGCCGAGTAGTCAAAGATAAAATCTTTAGAAAACACTTCATACCCATCACTATAACGCAAACCGGTATCCATTGGTGGGGTATCGATAATTTTGCCGGGATTCATAATATTTCCCGGATCAGCAATTTGTTTAAGTTTTTTAAGAAGTAAATAATTATCTTCTCCTAACATAAACGGGATAAACTCACCTCTTAACCTGCCATCGCCATGCTCACCACTTAACGATCCGCGGTATTTTTTGACAATTTTTGCAGTTTCCTCAGCCAACATACGAAACCGCCTGATATCTTCAGGATCTTTTAAATTTAGTACAGGACGAAGATGTAGTTCTCCTGTTCCTATATGAGCGTAATG
>JAVVFR010000357.1:0-2277 GCA_032250595.1 Bacteroidales bacterium
TTGTCTATAGCCACTTCTTTTTCAGGTTCTTCCTGAAAAATGGCAATATCTTTATTATTATTCAACAATAAAAAAACCGGAATATAAGGATACTCCTCCTTAATGGTTTGTGATAATGAAACGGGAATCTCTTTATCAACGCCCATCATAATGATGACCAGATCGAAGTGCTTTGTTTTAAGTTGTTCATGAGCTTCAGCTGGTGTTGTCACACCAGTAACACGGGGCATTGAAGTAAGGTTCATTTGATAATACTCCCCTAGAATATGTTCTGAGAACCTTCCCTCCTCTTCAATAAAATAGGCATCATATAAGTTGGCAACAAGGAGTATTTCACGCACTTTAAAAGGCATAAGGTCATGAAACACATCCCTGTTTAGGTTCTGCTTGGTTAAAAATGTCTGTAATAGTTTTCTGCTGAGGAATGCCGGTTCATGGGGTTTCTGAATCTCTTTATCTTCCTCATCTTTTAAGCGGAGTAGCGATTTTGCTTTAAGAGAGTTAATATAGCCCACTATCAGATTGGCAATATTGTTTATCAGATGGCGTTCTTCGACTAGAAAAGGGCCTTCATCCGCATCGGGGAAGCTTTTGGTATAATAAACTTCGATTTTCCCTTTACGATTATCGAACGATTTGAATGACTGTTCAATAACCCATTGTGTTTCAAAAAAATTTCCTGTTGTATACTCAACACCTTCAAATGTTATCCGGGCAACAGCATAATCAGGATACTGCCATGCTTTAGGCAGGATAAGGGTTATTTGTTGCAATGCCTCTTCCACAGGCTTGCCTTCTTTAAGAATTTGTGTAGTCTGATTAATACACGACAGCTCCTTTAGCCGTTCTTTGCTTTCCGCAACAATCTTTTCCAGGGTTTTCGTCTTCTCATGTTCATTGTTTATGGTCATAGCAACAGTGTATAATTAATAACGAAGTGAAGATACAAATAATAAAATCAGTAATAAAAAAAGAATATTCAGAATTGTTTTGATAGAAAACAAAAACTTATTAATATTGCCTTCAACCTATTAATCGAATTGTTAATTAAACAATAATTTTTTTATGACAAACAATTATTACAAACAACAGATTGACGAGTTTATGGCTCACATAATAGCCAAGAACCCGTCGGAAGTGGAGTTTCATCAAGCGGTACATGAGGTAATAGAAACACTACTTCCCTACCTTGAGGAGCAGCCACACTATAAAGAGGCAAAAATTTTGGAGCGCATATGCGAGCCTGAGCGCATCATTATTTTCAGGGTACCTTGGCTTGACGACCGTGGCAAGGTACAGATAAACCGTGGCTTCAGGATAGAGATGAACAGTGCCATAGGCCCTTACAAAGGAGGCATACGTTTTCACCCTACGGTAAACTTGGGCATCCTGAAATTTTTAGCTTTTGAACAGGTCTTTAAAAACGCTCTCACCACGCTCCCTATGGGCGGAGGCAAAGGTGGGTCTGACTTCGACCCGAAGGGTAAGTCTGACAATGAAGTGATGAAATTTTGCCAAAGCTTTATGAGCGAGCTGTTTCGTCATATCGGCCCTAACACCGACATCCCGGCAGGTGATATAGGTGTTGGTGGCCGTGAGATTGGTTTTATGTTTGGACAGTACAAAAAGCTGCGCAATGAATTCACCGGTGTGTTTACCGGCAAAGGGCCTTCCTGGGGTGGTTCACGCATCAGACCGGAAGCAACAGGATATGGTGCTACCTATTTCGCTGAAGAGATGCTTAAAACAAAAGGTGACAGTCTTAAAGGAAAGACCGTTGTTATCTCCGGATCAGGAAATGTGGCACAATTTGCTGTTCAGAAAGTAACGGAATTAGGCGGAAAAGTAGTTACCCTGTCCGACTCCAGTGGTTTTATCTATGACCCTAAAGGTATTGATGAAGAGAAACTGGCCTACATCATGGAACTGAAAAACGTAAAACGTGGCCGTATCAAAGAGTATGCAGAGAAATACGATGCTGAATATCACGACGGGCAACGTCCATGGAGTGTACCTTGTCAGGTCGCTCTTCCCAATGCGACACAAAATGAGATTAACGAAGAGGAAGCTAAAATACTGGTCAAAAACGGCTGTTTTGTTGTTAGTGAAGGAGCCAATATGCCCTCCACACCGGAAGCTGTTGAAGTATGGCTTAATAATAAAATCCTCTATGGACCGGGTAAAGCTGCTAACGCCGGCGGTGTTGCAGTGTCGGGCCTCGAGATGTCGCAAAACTCCCTACGCCTCTCCTGGACACGTGAAGAAGTGGATGGCAGA
>JAVVFR010000358.1:0-2266 GCA_032250595.1 Bacteroidales bacterium
GGTCAATACGGATTCAAAGTCCATCTTCGGGTGTTCATACCATACCGGCAGCATCTTTCGGGCGATAGCAACATCAAGATTTTCATGAACGATAAATTCAAAAAGGTCGTACAGGTGGTTATAAGAAAAATCATTTGATGTATGATAATGCCCAATAACATATTTAAAATATTGACCAATAAAAGACCCTGCGAATTTTGGGTCGATATTTAGGTCATTCACGAGTTTTTCGATCAAAGGGAAGAGGTTTTTACTAAGAATAAAAGTATAACAATCTTCCGGCACATCCCATTGTTTGAGTTGCTGATACCGTTCAATAACATCGTTGGGTATCTTTTTTCTCAGCTCTTCGATATATGCATCATCGAGGGGTATTGGGGCTGTATCGGTATCGGGATACATACGGTCGGCACCGGGAAGCACTCTTTCAAAGATGGTAGTACCATCACTGAAAGATTTTCTTGTTTCAGGAGGTATACCTTCAAAAGCCATTCTGGAACGTTCTTCAATAGTCTCAAGGGCAGTCTTGATATCATCAGCAGGGCCCCAGAAGACGATCTGTGCATCATGTTCTCCTGCATGCAACAGTTCTTTTATTTTGTCGAAATCGTCATTGGCAATAATCATTGAGCGGTCTTCAGAGGTAGCCATATTTGGTTTTTCGATACATGCGATCACTTTCAGCCTGTCGGTGAACTCACTGGCAAAGGTATGTCCGGGTTGTGTAAAATATGAGAGTAACCCTTGGAAGTAAGGAAGGTTTACAGCGTAGATCTTTTCTTTTTGTTGTG
This sequence comes from Bacteroidales bacterium, assembly GCA_032250595.1. Taxonomy (GTDB): domain Bacteria; phylum Bacteroidota; class Bacteroidia; order Bacteroidales; family SKPS01; genus SKPS01. The sequence continues at coordinate 792 of JAVVFR010000358.1, forward strand.
ATGCTTTGCTGATAGGATCGCAAGGGAAGCTAAAAAGTGCAAAGGGTAATTCTATAGCCTTCATTTCCCAGGTGTTGGCATCTTTCACACGTTGGAGCAGTATTTCTCTTATATGCAGCAAAGCCCATTGTCTGAAAGCCTCCACATGGGTGAGTTCAGGAATCCATTTGGTATGTGCAACGCCTTTTATCTCCACTCTATGGCCACCCCGACAGCTTACATTTACATCCTGTCTTCCGGCTCCGATTCCTGTGCGTACCATGCCGGTGCTTCTGTTGAGAAAACGGATATAATCACACGCTTCTTTTACTTCGTCGGGATGGGTCATATCAGGATAAGTAACCGTTTCAATCAGCGGCATTCCCAACCGGTCGGTCTTAAAGATACGGGTATGGCCGATATCTGATATTTCACGACAGGAGTCCTCTTCCAGACTTAATTGAATGAGTCTGATCTTCTTATGTTTTAAAGCGATTTCTCCTTCAACACCAATGATGGCAGTACGCTGAAAGCCTGTGGGTATGGAACCGTCGAGATATTGTTTACGGGTAACATGTACTTCCCCGACAATATTTAGTTTACTCAGTAGAGAGATAAAGAGAGATATCTCAAGGGCTTGTCTGTCAACAGGGAAAGGAGGTGTGTCATCAACCTCATAGGTGCAGGCAGTTTCATTATTAATACGGTAGATGATCTGCTTTCTGGTCTTGAATTCCATCAATGCAGTGCCATCATACTCTCCCAGTTCACTCAACGTAGGACGCATATGCCTGATCAACTCAGCATCATAATCATCATGGCCGTGATACCTGCCTGCCGGACAATGGCAAAAGAGTTTTTTTTCTGTTAAAAGCTGTTGATGCACTTCCAGGCCCGACATAAAACCTATGCGATCATAGTCTTCCTGTTTCGCATCTTTACGATTAACATAACCAATGGCCTCTCTGGTTGCTTCGTAATTTCGCTGAGGATCAATTTGTACTGCCATTATCTTAAATTAAATTATTATTTAGCTGCCCAAAATTAGATAAAAAGAGCGAAACATAAAAAGAACACCCGGCTAAAATATTAACCGGGCGTTAAACATAATATGCGAGATATTATATTTTGGGACTAATTTTTAATAAATTGCTTTGAAATTTTTGCTCCATTCTCAAAAACTACCGTGATATAATAGCTGCCAGCAGCAAACCCTGAAATATTGTAACATAATAGATTGTCATCTTTTGAAATCGTAAAAGAGGCTGTATTAATCCGGCTGCCTTTTTGGTCGTGCCAGAAAAGCATACCCGATGTTTTCTCATCAACATAAAACCTCAGATATAGCTCCTGCCGGGCAGGTACCGGAAATACCGTTACTTCCGGCAACACTAATCCGGGTTTCTTATGATGTTGTATCGTTGTTGTTGTAGTATCTGAGGCTTCCTGAGGCAGTAATGCCGTGTCTTCTGCTGTTGCTGCTTCAGGCAGATGGA
>JAVVFR010000359.1:0-2266 GCA_032250595.1 Bacteroidales bacterium
TGTTTGATAGCTATTCTTTTGATAAATTTAATACTTTTTTTTCCTGTCATTACAAACAATTATGGTTCATGCGTTCAGTCACCGAATTTATAAGAGAGCCCAATAGCCAATACCTCCTTAAACTGTGTGCGAGGCCCGGTTTTGCCCTTAGCATCGGTGATCATAATATCATCATCATAGATGATCTGTGCCATAATACTTGTTGCAAGGAATTTGTTTATTTTCATAGTGAATAGTGTCTCAATATTCACATCAATGTTTTGTGGATTCTCCATGTAGTTGGAGAAGAGGTCGACTTTAGCTTGAAACACCACATTTTCAAAAATCTCTTTTTTGTATGCTGTTTTTATCATGCCTCCAAACTCATGACGTATCCCTTGTCCTGCTTCTACACCAAAGGCACCTGCGGATTTTAAGCTATCGTTGGTTACGATGGTTGTTTTTCCGGTAACCGGCGAGATAAGGATGTAGAAGTTGCCGTCATTCGTCTTGTATTCCATGCCTGCTGAGAGGGTAATGTAAGCTGGGGAGAAACGGTCGGATATCAATATTTTGGATATCGGGTCACTTTCATATTTATATCCTCTGTCAATCTGTGTTTTGAAGTTAAGTATTGCACTGTAATACCACCTGTTTTTAGCATTATGTCCGAATTTCGACATAAAGTCAATTTTGTCGTCTGATTTTCGCACCTTATATCCTTCTTGTTTAATAATTCCATAACCAATATCGAGGGTGTTGTCCCATGAAGTTTTTCTTTTTTTGTAATTGGCAAACATACCGGTTAAGCCTGATAAGGAATAAGAATTTTCGCCACCGGCAGCCCAGTTGCTAAAAGTGACCTGAGAGAAGTTGATGGTAGCTGCTGCTCCTTTTTTCCAATACTGTATTGAGTCATTGGGAATACTATCTGTTGTTGTTTCTTGTGCATAAAGCATGGAAAATGTTGTATTTACAGCAATTAATAAATAAAATATTATTTTTTGCATAAAAATAAGTTTTGATAAAAATGCAAAAGTATAAAAATATATTGAAGTTAGCTATGCAAATAAGCAATGCCTCGGTGCAAAACTGAAAATAGAAAGGAAGCAAAACAATAGTTGACGCGGGGTGTTTGAAATAGAAACAGGTAGTTGTTACTTTGGCAAACTATTCAAAGCGCTCCATACTTTTTGTAATTTTTTAGAGAGGGAAGATTGCGGTGCATATTCCACAACAGATTGCCCAACTACCATAGCGTCTGTAGCAACCCGGTCATACGGGAGCTTTTCCAAAAGCGGGATGTTGGATTCCTCCAGGAATTGCTCTATGGCAAGGGTAACGTCATTGTTGATATCGTATTTATTAATGACAGCAAAGAGAGGTATTTCGAAGCCTTTAACTAGGCTCGCAACTCTTTTGGCATCATGTAGTGCTGATAGTGAAGGCTCAATGATAACCAGTACTTTGTTTGTTCCTGTGATGGAAGATATTACCGGGCATCCGATACCGGGAGGCCCGTCATTGATGATCAGTGTGTTATGATTTTCTAAGGCTATCTCTCTGGCTTTCTTGCGAATGGTTGACACCAGTTTTCCTGAGTTCTCTTCACCCGGCGCCATCATGGCATGAATCAGGAAGCCGAAACGGCTTGATGATACGAACCATCGGTTTTTGGTGCTCTGTGTCGTAACAATTGCTTGTTCCGGACAGATGCGCTCACACAATCGGCATCCTTCGCACTTAATCTCGTTAATGAAGTAGTTGTCGTTGTTGTATGTTATCGCATCGAAACGGCAATAGCTGGCACATAATCCACATACCGAACATTTTTTTGTGTCGATATGGGCCAGCCAGGCACCCAAAAAAGTAAATTCTTCTTTGATCTGTGGTTTGAAAATGAGATGCAGGTCAGGAGCATCAACATCATTGTCACAGAATACCGCATTTTCTGCAAGCGTGGCTAATGCTGCAGAGATCGTGGTCTTTCCTGTTCCACCTTTGCCGCTTAATATGGTTATCTCTGTCATAACATGAGCCCCGTATGTTTGTGGATGTTTTTTATAATGAATTGATATGCCTCTATTATCTCAGGAGGTGTTTTGTTGGTGAGTGCACCTTTAGCATATTGTGCAGCATATCGCTTGCTGTAAGGGATAGTACCAAGAATAGGTACTCCTGTTGATTTCAGAAAATCCATCATAGTGTTGTCTCCAATACCGGCTTTATTTACAATTACACCAAAAGGCTTGTTGATCTCTGATAATAATGCTATAGTGAGTTTTAG
>JAVVFR010000360.1:0-2264 GCA_032250595.1 Bacteroidales bacterium
TTCTCTGCTCCTCAGTCATCACTTTTCTGAACAGTGCACCGGGTTGTGAATAGTGGTCATCATCATTTTCATTACGATCGTAAGTGTCTACTATATCAGAGTCGAGTTTCATGGGTGGCTCCTTATAATTCTCATCGGCCTCGATATTATCGAAACTGTTGGGGTAGTAATTAGGTTTTCCTTCACTGTTACCATCAACGCGCATCATCCCATCGCGCTGATAGTTATGCACTTCTGTCACCGGGCGATTAACCGGTATCTGCTCATAGTTTGCTCCCAGCCGGTATCTGTGTGCGTCAGGATAAGCGAGGATACGGCCTTGTAGCATCTTATCGGGAGAGAGGCCAATGCCATCAACAGTATTTGCGGGAGCAAAAGCCGACTGTTCAACATCGGCAAAATAGTTGTCGGGTATCTTGTTCAACTCCATAACACCCACGTCAATCAATGGGTAGTCACCATGAGGCCATACCTTTGTAACATCAAAAGGATTCCATTTAAAACTTTTTGCCTGCTCATCGGTCATCACCTGTATCTTTAGTGCCCACTGAGGAAAATCTCCTCTGGTGATAGCTTCTACGAGGTCGCGTTGACTGTAGTCGGGATCTTTCCCTTTCATCGCCTCCGCTTCCGGGCCGGTGAAAGTTTTGTTTCCCTGTAAGGTCTTAAAGTGAAACTTAACCCACACTCGTTCGTTGTTGCTGTTGATCATAGAAAAAGTATGGCTGCCGTAACCATTCATCATTCTATGCCCGGCAGGAGTGCCTCTGTCGCTAAAAAGTATCATTACCTGGTGTAAACTCTCCGGGTTTAAACTCCAGAAATCCCACATCATAGTGTCACTTTTCAGATTGGTTTTAGGATCACGTTTCTGGGTATGAATAAAATCAGGAAACTTCTTGGCATCTTTAATAAAGAACACAGGCGTATTGTTGCCAACCAGGTCCCAGTTGCCCTCCTCGGTATAGAACTTCACCGCAAATCCTCTTGGGTCTCTCTCGGTATCTGCACTCCCCTTCTCGCCACCAACAGTAGAGAATCTCACAAATACCTTACACTCATTGCCAACGGCTCTGAAAAGCTTCGCTTTGGTATAACGGGTGATATCATTGGTGACTTTAAAAGTACCAAACGCTCCTGTTCCTTTAGCATGAACAACACGCTCGGGGATTCGCTCACGGTTGAAATGAGCAAGCTTCTCATGAAGATAATAGTCTTGTAGCAATACAGGGCCTCGAGGCCCAACAGTCTGGCTGTCTTCATTTGTGAAGTAAGGACGACCCGATGCGGTAGTAAGTTTTTTCTTATATTTCATAATGATCTGTTTTTCTTTTATATCTATTTTTCTCTATTTCTGAACGCTCTATCCATTGACTTTCGTAAAATCATGTACCAAATATAACAAATCTATCTTTAGGTTGTTTGCCTGTTTTCTAAATTTTTATCACCGTTTATGACAAAAGAGATGAGAAAGTATTGCTGAATTATTGCTATATTTGTGCTGAAAAAATTAACTGTATCAATACAATTTTAAAATATTTATCCATGAAGAAAATAGTACATACCCCTCAGGCGCCAAAAGCTATTGGCCCTTATAGTCAAGCAAATGCAATTAACGGGATGCTTTTTGTTTCAGGCCAGGTGCCTGTAGACCCCAACACCGGGAAGGCAGTTGAAGGAATCACTGCACAGACCGAACAGGTGATGAAAAATATCGGCAGTATCTTAACGGAAGCCGGCTTTACTTTTAATGATGTCGTAAAATGCACCTGTTTCTTAAGTGACATGGAAAACTTTAGTGCCATGAATGAGGTTTATGCCAAATATTTTCCTGAAAACCCTCCGGCACGTGCAGCCTTTGGTGTGGTTAAACTGCCCCTTGATGCGCTGGTAGAGATTGATTGTATTGCCGTGAAATCATAAATGCCAATTATTACTTCATTAACAATTAATAATAAAAACAGAGTTACAATGAAATATGTAAAGTGTTTTTTGCTTATTGCTATAATCTCATTCAGTGTTACCAGGAGCAAAGCTGATGAAGGCATGTGGATACCTCTGCTACTGGGGGAGACACAATATGAGAAGATGGTTGCCAACGGGCTACAACTGTCGCTTGAAGATATTTTCAGCATCAACCGTTCGAGCATAAAAGATGCTATAGTTATATTCGCCAGAGGATGTACCGGGGAGATCGTCTCTGATGAGGGTTTGCTATTTACCAACCATCACTGTGGTTTCCGACAGATACAGTCGCACAGCAC
>JAVVFR010000361.1:0-2253 GCA_032250595.1 Bacteroidales bacterium
GTATTGAATTCAATTATTATTAAAAGTAGGCACCAAGAGATTGGTGCCTACGTTTGAAAGGAGATAAAAATGGCAATTACAGCTGCTGATGTAAAAAAACTTCGCGAAGCTACGGGCGCGGGTATGATGGATTGTAAAAATGCACTTACCGAAACAGAAGGTGATTTTGAAAAAGCTGTCGACTGGCTGAGAAAAAAAGGACAGAAAGTAGCTGATAAACGTTCCAACCGCGAAGCCAATGAAGGTTATGTGCTGGCAAAGACCAACACTGACAAAACATTTGCCGCTGTCTTTACGCTTAACTGTGAAACAGACTTCGTTGCGAAAAACAACGACTTCGTTCAGTTTGCTAATAAACTTATGGACTTGGTTATGGAACATAAACCCGCCAATATCGAGGCTTTTAAAGCATTATCTCTCGAAGGACGAACCGTGGCTGACCATATCAATGAGATGGTTGGTAAGATCGGAGAGAAAATTGATCTGAACGAATACCATATTATTGAAGCACCCGCCGTTTTTGCATATAACCATTATGGAAACAGACTTGCAACAATTATGGGGCTTAATAAGACTGATGTAACAATTGTTGAGCAGATCGGGAAAGAGGTTAATATGCAGATCGCTGCTATGGCACCTATCGCTATTAGTAAAGACGATGTTGATGAAGCTACAAAACAACACGAACTTGAAATTGGCAAGGAGCAAGCTCGTCAGGAAGGTAAACCGGAAGCAATGTTGGAAAAAATCGCTATCGGAAAACTCAATAAATTCTTTAAAGAGAAGATTTTGCTTAACCAGGATTTTGTTCGTGACAACAAAATGACTGTTGGGCAGTATCTCGCTTCTCATGATAAGACTTTGGCAGTGACAAGCTTCTACCGCGTGTCATTAGCTGACTAAAAGTAATAGTTTTTATAGAGGAGTGCCGCCGGAGTTTTTCGGAGGCACTTTTTTTTTATTGTGTGGCCGGTCTTCTCCCAATCAAAAAAAACTGCCATATAGAATAATTACTTTTTATCTTAAAAATATTATCTTTGAAGGCACTTGTTTAATTAATACTTCTTGACGTGAAATATAAACGTATACTATTAAAATTGAGTGGAGAGTCGTTGATGGGAGATCAGCAATCCGGCATCTCTTCAGAAAAGCTGGGTTATTATGTGAAAGAGATCCAGCAGGCAGTAAGGACCGGTGCAGAAGTAGCTATTGTAATTGGTGGGGGCAATATATACCGTGGGTTACAGGGTGTAGCCGGGGGTATGGATCGTGTGCAGGGCGATTATATGGGGATGCTGGCTACCATCATTAACAGCATAGCACTGCAAGCCGGGTTGGAGAAGATGAATATTCCTACTGTACTTCTCTCCGGCATACCGATAGAAGGTATTGCCGGAAAAGCAACGCGCCGGAATGCGCAAAAACACCTATCAGCAGGAGAAGTAGTTATCTTTCCCGGTGGTACAGGAAACCCTTTCTTTACCACTGATACCGCTGCAGCACTACGTGCCGCTGAGATTGAAGCTGATGTAATCCTTAAAGGTACCCGCGTAGATGGCGTGTATGATGATGACCCGGAAAAAAATCCCGGAGCCATCCGCTATGAAACCCTCTCTTTTGATGAAGCGATTCAAAAAAAACTGAAAATTCTCGATATAACTGCCTTTACCCTTTGCAGGGAAAATAATATCCCTATTGTAGTTTTTGATATAAACAGTATGGGAAATATTAAACAGATTATTGAGGGAAAAGATCATGGCACTCTGGTATCTTCCTGATATATGTGTGCTTTCCTTTTTTTGGGAGTATTTGTATTATACGAAATTTTAATGCTATGAAAAAAGATATTGATATTGCCAGGTCAGTGAAAATAAAGCCCATAGAAGATATCGCAAAGATATTGGGTGTTCATGAAGATATGTTGCATCACTATGGCAGCCATAAGGCAAAGCTACCGCTCAACCTGATTGACGAGGAGCGTGTGCAACAATCGAAACTCATTCTGGTAACGGCGATCACTCCAACACCGGCTGGGGAGGGCAAAACAACAACCTCTATCGGCTTAGCTCAGGCATTGAACCGTTTGGGCAAGAAAGCAACGGTGGTACTCCGTGAGCCCTCTTTAGGGCCTGTTTTTGGCATAAAGGGAGGTGCTGCCGGCGGAGGTTTTAGTCAGGTGATCCCTATGGAAGACATAAACCTGCATTTTACCGGTGACCTGTCGGCAGTGGAGAAAGCTCATAATTTGCTTAC
>JAVVFR010000362.1:0-2251 GCA_032250595.1 Bacteroidales bacterium
TAACAGGGCAATCAAGTCCCTTGAAAAAAAAGAAGACCGTGATTATTACAAGAACCGCTATTCCTATGGCAAACAGCTTGAAGATGCTTATCGGCGCGGTGATCTCGATTTTATTGATTCTCTCTCAAGATTGATGAACCCCTGGGATCATTATCATACCTATATGATCGTTAAGCGTAATAAAGTAATGACCAACACCATGGATTCTGTGATGCAAACAAGACAAACTATTTTCGGAGCCTGTGGTGCAGCACACCTTCCCGGAGATAGCGGTGTTATTGAAATGCTTCGGATGAAAGGATACACTCTTAAACCAATTACACGACCTATTATTAAAAGCAGAGAAAAAAAGAAAGAGAAAATTGATAAAATAGTTGTGAAAAATACCTTCAACAATTATAAAGCCGAAGATGGCAGTTTCTCTGTGGATGTACCGGAAAAACTTTACTCCAACCAACTGTTTTCCGGTTTTGGGGAATATCTCTATCCTGATATGATCAATGGAGCCTATTATGTTATTAATCGCTTCTCTACTTATGCTCCATTATTTGGTTATAATCCGGATGATATTAAATTACGTATCGATAGCCTATTGTATGAGTATATTCCCGGCGAAATTATGAAAAGGAATGAGATTCAACTAAACGGTTTTGATGCGTATGAAATTGTCAATAAAACCAGCAAGGGCAATTTCCAACACTATAATATCATCTTTACACCTATTGAAATAATCGTTGCTAAAGTGAGTGGCAATAAAAAATATGTTAAAAGAAGAGATGTGGCTAAAAACTTCTTTGGCTCTCTAGAGCTTTATATTAAAGATCAAAATAACTGGGCACAACTTAATGCTGAAACATACGGATTTAGCATCAATATGCCGGAATACCGGTTAATGGATACCCTGCAATATTATAACAGAAATACCATTGACCTAACCATTCAAGCTTACGATTTCACTAACAAAGGCTTCTATATGCTTACTCGTAGCTCGCTCCATGACTTTAGCTATATCGAAGAAGATACTTTTGAACTATCGTTTATGGCCGATCAATTTGCAGAACAGTTTTCTTATTCAATGGTCGACAAACAGTTTGTCGAACACCAGCAGTATCCTGCTATCGATTTTCATCTCAAGCATGATAAAAAAGACCAACATATCTATTGCCGGATGGTAATTCAAGGAGCACACTACTATCTGCTGACCCAAAAACCTGCAGATAGCATAAAAAACGCAGCGTGGTTCGAAACATTCAGTTTGCTACCGGTGAAATATAATGAAGCGTATGAAATATTCAACGATACCATTATGCACTTCTCTGTTAAAACACCGGTAGAGCGACCGGAAGATGATGATGACGATGGATACTACAGCTACTATTCATATATGCCTGATGATGAAGAAGATACAAGCCATGAAAGGGAAAATAAGAGTACCGGGTTTGTTCACAAGTCATCGGGCGATTATGTGAAAGTATCTTTTACTAAAGAGCATAAATATGACCAGGAAAAGAACCTGAAAAACCTCTGGGACAGGAATATCGAATCGCTTCTCAACGATAGCAGCCTGGTAATCCATGAGAAAATTATCTCCGACAGTGGCCTGGTAAACACCATGAGCATAAAGCTTACCGATACCAACAGTACCAGAATGATTATAGTGAAACTGCTGCAAAAACATGGTGCTATCTACAGATTGTACGCATTAACAGATACTATTACCAATGGTTCTGTTTTTATCAATACATTTTTTTCATCCTTCTCCCCTGCTGATGACACCTTGATTGGTTGGTCGATTTTTGCTGATAAAGGAGCTATGTGGTTAAAAGATGTTGTCCATGAAGACTCAACAATACGTGCCCAGGCAAGGCAATCGGTCCTCCAAGTCTCTATCGATTCATCACATGTGCCCGGACTGATAAATATTATTGCCAACCCAGACTTTAAAGAGCATGATTTAGAGTTCAGAACCAATCTTATTCAACGACTTGGTTATAGAAAACATGATACTATTGCTACTTTCTTATCTTCACTCTACAAACAAAAGCTTGATTCTACCAAATTGCAATTTACTATCCTTAAAGCATTAGCAACCCAAAAAACTACGCCCGCTTATAAAGCAATAAAGGAACTGCTAAATCTGGATGTACCCCTTACCTCCGATAAATATGAAATCAGTAATATTTTTAACAGGCTTAATGATAGCCTTGTTCTTTGTGAGGTATTCTATCCTGACCTCTTAACGCTGACCAGG
>JAVVFR010000363.1:0-2238 GCA_032250595.1 Bacteroidales bacterium
GTCAACATCCACACCGGAGTCGATCACTGCCACCACCACCGTTTTAGTTGTACGTCCTTTGAGATACTGCAACGCCTTTTGCATACTGATACCGGGGATATTATCGTCAGCAGGATCAGCAAGATACCACTGCCCCGCGGTGGCATCAGTGCTGTGGGTAGCCTTCTCCTGTGCATAAGAGAAAGATACCGGCAACAGTAAAATAAAAATCAATGATATATACTTCATAATTCTTGTGTTTTGGATATATTAAAAATATTTTACTTCCCTTTCTTGGTTTTCTGTTCCGCCAGCATCACGGCTTGATATGCATTGACAACACCGCCGGAAGCAGAGAGCTCTTGAAACTGTTCCACACCACCCCCATCAGGTATATATACAGGGATATGCTTTAAATCGGTAACAGAAGCCATAAGTATCTCCCTTACTTGCGGAGCAGTGAGTTCAGGGTAATACGACCATAGCAACGCCGCTACACCGGTGACTACAGGAGCAGCAAGGCTGGTGCCGCTGGAAGGGCTGCAACGATTGCCAGGGCTAAGGGTCATAATAAACAATCCCGGTGCAAAAAGATCAACGCTCTTCTTCCCATAATTGCTGAAATCGGAAACAAGCGTCTTATCCATCGTAGGGTTACTGGCACCCACCTCGATGAAATTGTTAACCGCTCTTCCTTTGCTGATATCACGTGTAGGATAGGATTTTGTATGGTCAATATTCTGACTTTCGTTACCTGCTGCATGCACCATGAGGACATTGTTTTTCTCTGCATAAAGGATGGCCTCGTCGACCATATACTTCTGTGGGGAATACTCCTTCCCAAAGCTACAGTTGATGATATGCGCTCCATGGCCCACGGCATACCTGATGCCCAACGCCACATCTTTATCCCGCTCATCGGCAGTGGGCACCACCCTGATCACCATGATCTTTACGTTGGAGGCAATGCCATTGATGCCTTTTTCATTGTCGCGCAACGCGGCAATTACTCCTGCCACACTGGTGCCATGACCGGGGGTGCCACCACCGTAGTCGTTGTTGCCATAAAACCGGTCGTTGATGTCCAAAGGATCATCCCCAATAAGCCGGCGGGCATCATAATCAGGGTTAAATTTAATGGTGAAGGTATTATTATAGTCCTTATAGGTCTCTTCAATACTCCATGGATCCATGCCCAACAAAGAAAAAAGATAAAAAGTGTTTACTGCATTGCTGATAGTATCGTTTTCCGTATCAATAGCAAGAATATCATCCATTGTATAATTATCATGCCCAAAATAGTCATCCATCGGTTCTTTTGCCTCAACAAAAGAGTTATACAACGATGTAATCCATGCTCCTTCTTCCGCTGCTTCGGATTTCTTCTCCTCCATCTTCTCCGCGAGCTCCAGATAGTAGGCATACTCCTTTCTCTCTTTCTTATTCAGATTATCAGGATCACAGTTTTCGTATTTATCCCGATACACAGCATATACCCGGATCAGCTCATAACTGTCGGCTATAAGGTTCTCTCCATTGGCATTGCCCAGGAAGTTCCATCCATGGATATCGTCGATGTAACCGTTATTATCGTCATCGATGCCATTGTCCTTTATCTCGTTGGGGTTGACCCAAAACTGCCCTTGTAAATCTTCATGGCCGGTATCTACACCGGAGTCAAGAACAGCGACCACCACAGGCCTGGATGGCTTGCCTTCGAGAAAAGAGTAGGCTTCCTTAAGATTGATACCTGCCACCCCGCTGTCCGGCGTGTTGAGATACCACTGCTTCTCTGCATAATCCGACTGTGCATATAAGGCAGTCAAACAAAACAACAACAGTATGACAGTAAGAATTAATAACTTTCTCATAGAAAAATTATGTTGGCTAATCTGCGAATATAAGCAATAATTATTTGTCATCAGTGATAACAGATGTGATGATTTTATTATCTTTGCATACCCAAAGATATAGAGAAAAGAATATTCCGGTCCAGTAGTTCAGTTGGATAGAACATCAGATTCCGGTTCTGAAGGTCGGGGGTTCGAATCCTCCCTGGATCACTAAGAGGGGTGCTGATAATCAGAAGATTCAGCGCCCCTCTTGCGTTTAAAGGGCGTTTGCGCTTTCTCTGGTTTCTCTCATTTTCTCAATTTTCTTATATTTGTTTACAGAATGTTTACAGAAAATGAGTAATAACTAAATCTTGTGATAATGACTAAGTCAAATCGTCTCTTTCTTAAAATAGTGAGAAGGAAA
>JAVVFR010000011.1:0-13017 GCA_032250595.1 Bacteroidales bacterium
ATAAAAAAGCAAAAACTATCTATGAGAAGATCCTGAAAAAAGAGCCCGGCTACCTATGGGTAAAAGAAGAGTTGCTTCCTGAAGTAGAAAAAAAAATCAAGGATTGATGAAGTCTCGTGTTTAACAAAACACCTGAAGACAAAATCTTCATGGCAATAATCATAATAAACCATGTAGGCAATATATAACTATTCTATTTCTTCGATAGCCAACTGGTTACATAAGGGATTTTAACAGGGTAATCTCTTCAGGCCAACGTTCGTCGTCGGGAGTTTCAAGAATAAGAGGCATATCGTCGAATCTGTTGTCTTTCATGATCCGTTCGAAGAGAGATATCCCGAGAAAACCTTTCCCAAGGCTGTGATGTCTGTCGACCCTGGAGCCATGTTCTTTTTTAGAGTCATTAATATGCATCCCTTTCAACCATTTGAAACCGACGATACGGTCGAACGCTTCAAAAGTCTTTATGTAACCCTCTTCTGTTGCAAGGTTGTATCCGGCGGTGAAGGCATGGCAGGTATCTATACAAACGCCTACACGTTCTTTATCTTCAACAAGGTCTATGATAAAGGCGAGGTGCTCAAAGTCGTAACCCAGATTGGATCCTTGCCCTGCAGTATTCTCGATGACTGCAGTCACACCGTTGGTTTTGCCGAGAGCAATATTCACTGATTCGGCAACGATACCCAGGCTTTTTTCTTCACTGATTTTTCGCAGATGACTGCCTGGATGGAAGTTTAGCCTGTCGAGGCCCAGCTGTTCGCAACGTGCCATCTCATCGATGAACGATTTTCTTGATTTCTCCAAAGGCACTTTCTCCGGGTGTCCCAGGTTGATCAGGTAACTGTCGTGTGGCAGTATCTGGAAAGGTTTGTAGTTATATAACTCACAGTTCCTCTTAAAAGCCGTAATACTCTCTTCTGCCAAGGGTTTTGCAAACCATTGCCGTTGGTTTTTTGTGAAGAGAGCAAATGCCGTTGCTCCTATCTTGTGTGCGTTAAGAGGGGCGTTCTCTACTCCTCCTGAAGCGCTTACATGGGCTCCAATATATTTCATAACGTGTTGTTTTTGATTTGGCTCGTAACTTTCTATAAAGATCGTTGTTTTTCTCTGTGAAAGGCACCGGCGATATATGCCATCACTCCTGCAGCAGTCTCCAGGCTGCGTTCATCGATATCAAATTCGGGAGTATGTAAGTTGTGAACGATGCCTCTCTTTTCATTGCTGATACCAAAACGATATAAACAAGAGGGTGCTGATTGCGAAAAATAGGCAAAATCTTCTGCTGTCATACGTATATCAAGTTCTTCCACATTGTCATTCCCCAGGAACTCCCTGGCTAAAGAGGCTGCCTTTTCTGTTACACTGCTGTCGTTAACCAGAAAAGGATATCCTTTATCGATCACAACCTCACACTGAGCTCCCATACTTTCTGCAGTTTTTTGTGCTATTTCAGTGATCCGTTGATGTGCTTCTTTCCGCCATACTTCATTGAAGGTGCGTAATGTCCCTGCCACTTTGACCTCATGCGGGATGATATTGGTCTCTCCATCGGCTATAAACCTGCCAAATGAAAGCACAGTAGGGATATTATGGGGTGCATTACGACTTACGACTTGTTGCAGTGCAACCAGAATATGTGCCCCTGTTACCACCGGATCAATATTTTCCGACGGGGTTGCCGCATGTCCTCCTTTCCCTTTGATGGTGAGATATACTTCATCGGTTGATGCCATATATTGCCCGCTTCTGAACCCTACTTTTCCTGCGGGCAGGGAAGGAAAAACATGTTGCGCAATGACAGCCACCACATCAGGGTTTTTCAACACCCCAGCTTCTATCATCTGTTTGGCACCACCGGGAAAACGCTCTTCTGAAGGCTGAAAGATAAGCTTCACCGGGTGATCAAGCTCCTCTTCGATATCTTTAAGGATATGCGCTGCAGTGATCAATACAGCAGTATGCGCATCATGCCCGCAGGCATGCATCACGCCGGCATGCCTCGATTTATAGGAGACATCATTTTTTTCAAGAATAGGTAAAGCATCCATATCGGCACGCAAAGCAATACAACCCTGGTTACCGCTCTCTTTGCCGATCATGCCCACAACACCATAACCTCCTATGCCTTCGGTGTATTCAATATCCAGTTTTTTGAGCTGCTCAACGATAAAGGCAGCTGTTTTTTCTTCTGCACCCGACAACTCTGGGAAACTATGCAGATGTCGGCGCATAGCAATAGCCTCGGAATGATATATCCGGGCAAGTGTTTTTATTCTTTCTTTTAAATCATTCATAACGGCATTTGTTATCAACCACAAAAATAACATTAATAACCGGAAATGGGTATGCTATAAAAAACATCCTGTAGCATACTAAAAATCAAGGCTAAGTGATAAATAGAACACCGGTTTTTGGATAGTACCGTCTTCTATACCCCATGCATAATCAATACGAAGGAAATAACCGAGAAGTGTACTTCTCACTCCCCCTCCAAAGCCACCGACTATAGGCTCTACCTGTCGTTTCACAATCAATTTGATAGGCCCTTGTTCCACAATTTGGGTATAGAGTGCATTATCCTCACTGTAGGGCGATGGCCCCGTCCATGCCGTTCCGATATCTCCAAAAGCGATTAACTGGAAGTTGTTCAAAAAGAGTGACTTTAATGGTTTATTGGCAAAATATTTGAAGAGCGGGAACCGTAGTTCACTGTTGATCACAACAAAGCTGTTGCCATTTCTGATATTCTGCGTAAAACCCCGCATATTTGTAGCCAATGTCTGATAGTGCCACTGTCGCTCCAGGTCAATATTTATTTTTTCATTGAATTTAGGAAAGAGCCAGTTATCTACACCACCCATATAGTACATCAGCAGATTTTTACCGAAGGTGGTACTTGCTGCAATACGATTTGCCCAGATAAAAGTACGGTGTAGTTGAAGATAATGCCTTAGATCACCTCCAACTACTATCATATTCTCTTTTAGATTATCTGCTTGCAGATAGTACTCGCCAAATACCTTTCCTCTTGTACCAAAGTAGGTGTTTACGCCTCTCTCCCGGGTGTTATCGAAGACCAGCTCTGAACGCCCGCTCAGCCAGATATCATATTCATCGGGCAACTGAAGATTATAAAAATCTGTCGATTGATATACACTCTTATCCAGACGCAGGATAGCAGAGTTACGCATAGCAAAAACATTGCTAAATGGATACTTTAAGATATAATGTGCTTCATGAGAATAGCGTTTGATATAGCTGTACGGGGTATAGTTCTCCAGGGTTTTCCTATGCAAAACAATCTGTTTGTCAAGTCTTTTTTTCAGATTCTCATAACTCAGAAAGTACTCATTATTGTTGAGGGTAGCCGATAATCTTACTCCTCCGGTAAGCCTGTAATCTTCAAAAAGGTCGGTAATACCTACCTGTAAAAATGCATTAATGCCGGGATTAATAAAGATAGGTTGAGCAGTTCCGGTAAATTGTTGGTAAGAAGAATTGATATAAGTAAAATCAACCTGGCTTATCAGTTTGTTAATAGAGAATTCCACCTTATAGGAACGGTCTTTAGGAATATAGAATGCATCTTTTGCCGTGGTTTTCATTTCAGGAGTTTTCTTGCTGATTATGGTACTGTCGGCATCCTGTCCAAAATCATAGTTCATAATATCAATAGCGGCAGAGTCCGTGTTTGGTGGTGGGGTATCGGTTTTTTTAACCGTGATAAAACGTCTTTTTATTTCGCCCTGGTCAGTTTTTATCTCTTTTTGTTCCTTTTTGGGTAGCACCATATTGGTAGTTGTCTTCAGGCTTCTTTGATGTTGCTTTCGCCACTCTGTTGGGATCAGTTCTACCCGCTCATCCGGCAATCTCTCATAAGGTAACTGATAGGAAGATATTAAGTATCTGCCCTCTTCGAAAACAATCTCTGCAATTTCCCCGGTACCTTTGTTGGTGTGATGATGAAGAATATTTCTTCTGTAATTGGTCACCGGAAACGATTCAGTGAAATAACGATAGTGTGTAGTAGTATCTATGAAAGCTATGGAACTGTCGAAACGAGCTATAAATCTGTTGTTAATACCATTTTCATCGGAAAGATAAGAAACATAATTATGATCGTAATACAAAGGAGCTGTTTCATTAAAGTGGGGTGTCTTCGTTATCTGCCACAGCAGATTCGATTTTGTCTTGAGATTATAAACAAAGAGGTCATAAGCCTGTTGTTTATTGATAACTTTATGTGTATCTATTCTAGCAGTATGGAGGTCAAACATTAAAGTGTCGTGTGGCCTGTTGGAAGAGAATATCACTTTTTTACCATTGTCGATAAATACAGGATGAATATCGTCATAGATATCTTTGGTGATATGTTGGTAAGAGCGTGAGGAGCGGTTATAGAGAAAGATATCCGACTGGCCTTGCAGCACAGCGGCCATCACAAACTGTTCTCCATTAGGGCTAAATGAGAAGTCGGTGATCTTTTGAAAATCAGTGATCAGCTCGTACGATAATTCCTTATCATAGAGGGTATAATAGTACAGTTTTTTTAATCCTTTCTCTTCTGTGATGAAGGCAAGCAGTTGGCTATTGGGATGCCATGTAAGCAGAGGATAAGAAAGATCTGCTTTTTCATCCAGCCTGTTGCCACGGCGAATAATTTTCTTTGTCTTACCGGTAGTACGATCGTATACCATAATTTTATATTTACCCGATTGGTTGGAGACCCATGCAGCATAGTTGCCGTCGGGGCTGAGGGTAAGCTGTTGAAAGATCATCTCATTCTTTTGCTTCACAGGAAAAGGTGTTCCTTTAACAGCGTTGCGCAAATTGTCGTCGCTGTAATAAGAATCAATATAGTATGATTTCCATTCATCGGCCATTGATTGAAATGATAGGCCAATAACAAACAAAAAACCATTCTCCACCTGACGGCTTACTTTTGTCATATATACAATGTTTGAGATGGTTGGCATGCCATATTTATCATTGATATATTTCCATATTGAATGGCCGGCATAGATGGCATCTTGTCCTGAAAGTCCATTGAAATTTTTATACCGTCCTGAGACAATGCCATCTCTTACCATATTGTCGATGGTGGTACTCCAGTCGTCGGCAAGCCACGAGATAAGTCCGAAAGTGTACCACTCCGGCAAGTGGATCAAGGTACTGTTTTTCATCTGCGTGGTTATCTGTGAACCATACAGCATCTCATTGAGAATGACTTCTGCCAACCCTAAACGTATCTGTCGCTCCAGACTTTCATAACTACCGTCGAAATAAATAAATACCTTGGTGCCCACAATATAGGTGATACCCCCAATGTTGTAATGCTCATCACTCAATAATCCTATATTGCTCTCTTTAAGATCTGATAGATTGTTGAAGATAATAAACTGAATTTTGTCTTCCAGCTTGTAATCCAGCCTGTTTTCTATCTCAGGAATAGCCTCCATGGCATAACGCGCTGTATAAATAGCCATATCACGCCCACCCTGATAGTAATAAGCATCAAAAGCTTCATACTTAAAGTAAAGCCAGTAACGACCCACACTATGCTGTACCCGATTCTTGCCAAAAGTTAACTGAGACCCGTTATAAAACTGAGCAGTTGCCTCCGTGCTGAATCCGGTAAACATAGTAATCAGCAGTATCGATATTATGATCGGTTTGATTTTCACCATCCACTAAAATACATATTTTTTCTTTCCCTAACGAAAAGCGAAATTAAAAATTATTGTTATGCGTTGAACTTCTTTCATGTTTTCTTCTGTACGAAAAGTTTTTGTTGTAATTTCAACGTTTAATAATATGATATGAGAATAAAAATTAAAATTCTAATACTGTGTATGGCCCTTGGAACAACTCCCTTTATCAACAGCCATACGAAGGCATCTGCCATCACAAAACAAAATGATATTATGAAAGTTTTTGATAAATTTCCGTATGAAAATTTGTGGAAAGAGGTGGACTCCTTGAGAGCAATCAACTTACCTAAGTCAGCACTGGAGATTGTGGAGAAGATATATTCCAGGGCGAAGCAAGAGAAAAAAAACGATCAGTTGGTGAAGGCAATTATCTATCGTCTGGGCCTGAAGGCCACTTTTGAAGAGAATTTTAGTGTAACCATTATTCAATCAACGAAAGCTGAGATTAAAGAGAATGACGATACGGCTGTAAAAGCATTGTTGCATTCAATGCTTGCTGAAATATACTGGCAATATTATCAACAAAATCGTTGGAAGTTCTATAATCGTTCGCAAACGGCAGATTTTGATAATGATGACATAGAAACATGGGACCTCACCCGATTGGTGAAAGAGGTGTTTGGTCATTATAAGCTCTCTTTGGAGAACAAAGCGATACTGCAAAAGATATCTCTTGAAGAATACAGTGCAATTCTTTTAGAAGAACCCGGGTCAAAAAAATATCGTCCCACTCTTTTCGACTTAATAGCGCACCGTGCACTAAATTTCTTTAAATCCTCCGAACCTGATATCATACGGCCGGCCAACTATTTCACGATTAATGACTCCTTGTATTTTAGTAATGTTAATACCTTTTCTACTATACCACTCTCTACGAGCGATGATATTTCTACACAATTTGAAGCATTGAAGCTATATCAAGAGCTCACGGTTTTTCATTTGAAAGATGACGACCCATTAGCGTTGCTGGAAGTTACAACCGACAGACTGCAATTTGTCCGCGAAAATGCTGTGTCTTTTAACGTTGATAAGCATTATCTCCAAGCCATGAATACGCTTTGTGAATCTTACAGTAATCACCACTATGCTGCAGGGATAAAATATCTGATTGCAAAATACTATGCTGAAAAAGCCGACAAGACGAATATCAATACCGGAGATTCAGAAGAAAGGTGGTATTACAAAAAAGCCATACGTCTTTGTCTGGAGGTTTTGGAAGAGTGGCAAACTACAGCCGATAAAAGCTCTCTTGAAGCATGTAAAGAGTTGATGAGCCGCATTGAGAAAGTATCGTTGGAGATGAAAGTTGAGGAGATTGCCGTGCCCGGACAACACTTGCTGTTGTTTACTGAATATAAAAACTGTGAAGAGGTTTTTTATCATCTCGTGCGTACAGATAGGAAGAGTTATTACAAAAAAAGAAAAGACTTATCGCGTGAAGAACTTATCCGATGGTATGCAACGAAATCATACACTCGCATGTTTGCTGCAAAAACAGGTGATCAGGGCGATTATCGTAAGCACACCTTTGAGCTTGAAACAGACCCGCTGGAACCAGGATTTTATTTTCTGATTGCCTCAGACAACAAAGATTTTAATCCCGATAATGGATATCTCGCTGCGGTTACATTTCAGGTCAGTAGCATTGCCTATGTGAAACGTGAAAACGCTGACGAAAGCATCGATATCTATGTTGTGAACCGGGATAACGGCCAGCCACTAAAAAGTGTTATACTGAAAACATACAACAGTTTTTACGATTACAACAAAAGAACCTATGTAGAGAAATTCTACAAATCATTTAAGACCGACCAGGAGGGTTATATCCGAATACCGGCGGGGACCAACAAGAGCGTAAATCTGTCGATGCAGTATTTTTATGGAAATGACACTCTTTACGGCCCGGGGAGTATTTATCTTAGCAAGCCTTATCAGTATAAAAAAGAGATTACATACAAAACTCATTTCTTTACCGATCGATCGATCTACCGCCCCGGACAAACTGTATATTTCAAAGGAATTGTATTGCGTGATGTTCCGGAAGAGCCGATAGCTCTATCACAGGACTATAAGACTAACGTTGCCCTTTATGATGTGAACGGGCAGAAAGTTGAGAGCCTGAAACTTACCACCAACGAATATGGAAGCTTTCATGGATCGTTTACATTGCCCTCCACCGGGCTTACCGGAAATATGCGTATTGCCTCGGATAACGGATATGTATATGTCAGTGTAGAGCAGTATAAACGGCCAAAATTTATGGTGCATTTCAATCCGGTAGAAGGGAGTTATAAGCTAAACGAAAAGGTGGAGATAACAGGGTATGGCAAAGCATTTGCAGGCTATAACCTGACAGGGGCAACAGTGGCATACCGCGTTACACGGCACACCAAACATCCTTACTGGAAGCTGTGGTGGGGGTATCGGTCTGTTAGTGAACCCGTGGAAATTGATAATGGTGAAACCATAATTGGTGATGACGGTAAATTTATCATCACCTTCAACACCTTGCCCGACCTGTCGCAAGACCCCGTAAGAAAACCGGTGTTTATCTATGAGGTGTCAGCCGATGTCACAGATATCAACGGCGAGACACATAGTGCCTCTGCAAATGTATCAGTAGGATATACAGCACTCCTGCTCAATGCCAATGTGCCGTCAACAATTATCAAAGAGGATATCCCTGAGCTTTCGCTGAATACCACTAATCTTAATAATAGCTTTATCCCTGTTAAAGGAATCGTAAAAGTATACAAGATTTCACAAGAGGAAACCCCTTATATCAAAAGATATTGGCCCGAACCGGATGACAGCAAAGTGCCGGAGAGAGATTTCAAAAAGCATTTTCCATGGATAAGCTTTCCCGCAAAAGGGGATGTGGAACAAAAGAAGCTAATACATACTATGAGCTTCAACACTGCTGATAATAAAAAACTAAATATCGAAGGGCTGGCATCATGGCAATCAGGAAGATACCTGTTGGTGGTAGAGGCTGCCGACCCTTATGGTGACAGTGTGAGTATAGAGAATCCTTTCCTGCTCTTCTCTACAAAAGAGAAACAACTCCCTGTGCCTGCTGTTGATTGGCATGAAGTATTAAAAAGTACTGCCGAACCCGGGGAATTGGTCTCTTTCATAATTGGCTCATCGGTTGAAACCAGATATCTCTTCGAAATAGAGAAAAATGGGGAGGTCATAGAGAAACGCTTTATCACACTGAAAAACCAACAGAAACATATCGTAATACCCATCACCGAAGAACACCGTGGTGGGATATCGTATCACTTGGTGGCGGTGAACAAAAACCGTTACTTCTATCACAAAGAATATGTGAATGTGCCTTATACCAATAAAAAATTATCAATAGAATTTGAGACTTTCAGAGACAAGCTGCAGCCCGGACAAAAAGAGGAGTACCGTGTCATTATTAAAGGGCCCAACGATTTGGGTGTTGCCGCTGAACTCCTCGCTGGCATGTACGACGCTTCTCTCGATGAGATCAAACAACATGGATGGCATTTTTTCCCTTATCCTATGAACTACAGCTACATGAGATGGAATAGTGATAACTTCTCCTATAATAAAAGTTTGTTGTTGACATTGAAGAAATGGCCTGGATTCAATATCAGGAAGCAACAATATGACAGGTTAAACTGGTTTGACCTTATTTATTCTTATGGCTATTATCACGATGGCCGATATTTGATGAGAAATGCTGCTCTGAATGCTAGTAAAGTACTAGATTCTGATGATAAGATTCTGATTGATAATGATCAAGATATTGAAATGGAAGTGGTTTCAGAAGAAATAGAGTTTCAGGATTCAATTGGTGTTAATGAAAAAGAAGCAGGTCAGTTGTCAACGGGCAACGGCACAGGAGTGGCTGCTGACGGACTGGCGCAGATAAAAGCGCGTACGAACTTCAACGAGACTGCTTTCTTTTTCCCACAGCTAAAGACCGATGAGTCAGGAAACGTTGTTCTTAGCTTTACCATGCCAGAGTCGTTAACAAAATGGAAGTTGATGTGTATGGCCCATACCTCCGATGTGAAAGTGGGCAATATTGTGAAAACATTGGTAACACAAAAGGAACTGATGGTGATACCCAATGCGCCACGTTTTTTCCGTGAGAATGACAAGATGGTGTTCACTACCAAAGTCACGAACCTGAGTGATGACACCCTTCGGGGTAATATTTCCCTTACCCTTACAGATGCTATCACCGGGTCGATGATCAACGATATCACCGGTATCGGCACACCGGAACAGCCTTTTGAGGTCAACGCCGGGCAAAGTGTTGCTGTTGCTTGGAATATAGTAATTCCTGAAAGGGTACAGGCAATCACCTATCGTGTCGCTGCTAAAGGAGGCACCCATACCGATGCTGAAGAGATGACCATCCCGGTGCTTACCAACCGTATGTTGGTAACGGAGAGCCTTCCGTTGCCGATGAGAGGTATTACTACCAAAAGCTTTACGTTCCAAAAGCTAAAGGAGTCGGAAGAATCAACGACTCTCCGTCACAGGAAACTTACCCTGGAATTTACTGCCAACCCGGTATGGTATGCCATCCAGGCGCTGCCCTACCTGATGGAGTATCCGTATGAGTGTAATGAGCAGATATTTAGCCGTTTCTATGCAAACACATTGGCCTCTCATATCGTACACACTTCACCACGTATCAAGCAGGTATTCGACAACTGGAAACAGCTTACTCCCGATGCGCTGGTATCTAACCTGGAGAAAAACCAGGAGTTGAAAGCGCTTCTTTTGGAAGAGACACCGTGGGTGATGGAAGCAAAAGACGAGACAGCACGTAAAAATCGTGTGGCTATGCTGTTCGACCTTAATAAGATGTCGAATGAACTTGAAACCGCCTTATACCAGTTAAAACAGAATCAACTGTCTAATGGTGGATGGGCATGGTTCACAGGAGGGCCCGACAGCTGGTACATCACTCAGCATATCGCTACCGGTTTTGGAAGACTGCACGCTATGAAGATTATCTCTGTCGATGATAAAAGCTACAAAAATATGAT
This sequence comes from Bacteroidales bacterium, assembly GCA_032250595.1. GTDB lineage: Bacteria > Bacteroidota > Bacteroidia > Bacteroidales > SKPS01 > SKPS01. The sequence continues at coordinate 10,754 of JAVVFR010000011.1, forward strand.
GAAAAATGCGGTCACCTATCTGGATGAGCGTATCTATGAAAGTTATAACAAATTACTGTTGCATTATAAAAATGACCCTGAGGGTCTGAAGAAGGAGCATATCTCTTATCTGCACATCCAGTATCTCTATTGCCGTACCTTCTTTCTGGATCTCTTCCCGCTGAATTCAAGAAGTAAGAAGGCATACGATTATTACCTTGAACAGGCAAAGCGTTACTGGATGAATAAGAACTTATATATGCAGGGATTCACCGCATTGGCGCTCCATCGTGGAGGAGAAAGAGCAACAGCGGAGCTTATCATACAGTCGTTGAAAGAACGGTCTATACACAGCGAAGAGATGGGAATGTACTGGCGATCGGAACGCAGCTGGTATTGGTATCAGGCTCCGATAGAGACACAGGCGGTGATGATAGAGGCTTTCGATGAGGTTGCCAAGGACCTTGTGTCGGTAGAAGCTATGAAGGTATGGCTGCTAAAACAGAAGCAGACACAAGACTGGAAGACTACCAAAGCCACGGTAGAAGCTTGTTATGCACTTATTATGCGGGGAGCCGATCTGTTGCAGAGCACCAAACCCGTGGAGATCACCATTGGTGGTGAGAAGATAGATATTGATGCCCTGGAAGATACACGCGCAGAAGCAGGAACGGGTTATTTTAAAACCTCATGGGATGGGGAACAGATAACCCCGGAGATGGCAGAGATTACCATTGAGAAAAAAGATGAAGGGGTGGCATGGGGTGCTGTCTATTGGCAGTATTTCGAGCAACTCGACAAGATCACCACTGCAGAGACACCACTGCAGCTAAAAAAACAACTCTTTAAGACTTACAATACTCCTGAAGGACCGGTGATAAAACCTTTGACAGAAGAGGCAAAACTGCAGGTAGGGGATAAAATAAATGTAAGGATAGAACTGCGTGTAGACCGTGACATGGAGTATGTGCATATGAAAGATATGCGGGCTGCAACTTTTGAGCCCCTGGCTACATTATCCGGTTATAAATGGCAAGATGGGCTAGGATACTACGAAAGTCCACGTGATGCTGCCATGAACTTCTTCTTTGACTATCTTAGAAAAGGAACATATGTGTTTGAATATGAGCTCTATACTACTCATGCCGGTGATTACTCCAATGGAATTACTACCATACAATGTATGTACGCACCCGAGTTCTCTTCCCACTCCGAAGGTATCCGTGTGATAGTGGAATAGAGCAAATTATCTGATAGCGATTTGCCTTTTGTTGCATTATTCAATATATTTGCACACAGATTTTCTCGGGATGTAGCGCAGCCCGGTAGCGCGCTTCGTTCGGGACGAAGAGGCCGGAGGTTCGAATCCTCTCATCCCGACAAAATTAATTAGTCCATTAGTTAAGATTTTACCACTCACGGTTGCAGATCTCTTGTTTAGAACCATGAGTGGTAATTTTTTTGTGGAAATGGCTGCGATGGTTCTAATTTCAGGATAGATAATCTATTAATTAATTTGTGAAGTTGTCTTTTAAAACGAATTTAATTATATTTGTTAATTATTGTTTATTAGCATTAAACCAATTTTAAAACCTATTGTTATAATGTTGAATATCATCAAATTGCCGTAATATAAATCTTATAAACCTCATTTCTCATGAAAAAATTTATTTCTACAAGTATTACATTGTTTGCTGTAATGATGGTGTTTAGTTTTTCCGGTATTGTCAATGCACAGACCATGATGCCATTACCACCACATTCCTCAACCTATACAGGTATCTATGCCAGAGGATATTGGTTTATCGCGCCAACAGATTTTACGATCACCGGATTAAAGGTGGCTCCCGAGGCCGGAGCAGGCTTGCAATATATTCATGTGATGAAGTGTTTGGACCAATTTCCTATTTCTACCTCAGGGTCAACCAATTTCCTGACATTAAGTTATACCTCCGGATCACCAAATAATACCATTGTTCCTGTTAATATTCAGGTGCAACAAGGTGATCAGATTGGAATATTAGGTACAGTGACAGGTATAAGTAACTCTTATGCAGCAAGCCAGGCTGTTACGTCTACCATAGGTACCCATTCAGTTTTTCTAAACAGATTGGGATATCAGGGTAGTATTGAGTCAGGGCCTGCTCCAAATTACTGGGGGGTAGTTAATGGTGGATCCGGATCAATAGGCAGGGTGTTTATGTATTATACCATTGCCGGACCTACCGACGCCGGACTTGAGACATTTGTGTTTCCACAGGATACCATCTGTGAAGGAAATCAAC